>NZ_CALRZC010000064.1:0-36260 GCF_943372545.1 Variovorax sp. YR752
TCCCAGGTGCGGCGCAGCGCCTCCGCCATGTGGCGCGACACCGGCCCGGTCACCAGCAGCAGGTCGGCATGGCGCGGGCTGGCAACGAACCGGATGCCCAGCCCCTCGATGTTGTAGTACGGGTTGTTGAGCGCGTGGATCTCCAGCTCGCAGCCGTTGCAGGAGCCGGCATCGACCTGGCGGATGGCCAGCGCCTGGCCGAGGATGGCCAGCACCTCGTCGTGGATGCGCCGTACCTCGGCCAGCGTCGCGTCGTCGACCTTCGGCGGCGCTTCGGTCAGCAGGCCGTTGCGGGTGATCTGGCGCAGGATCTGCCACATGGTTCGACGCTCAGAGGTCGTGGCCTGAATAACTCAGGTTGAACGACTTGTTGATCAGCGGAAAGTCCGGGACGATGTTGCCGATCACGGCATGCTCCAGCACCGGCCAGTTCTGCCACGATGGGTCGTGGCAGTGGCAGCGCAGGATGCGCCCGCCGGCGCCTAGCTGCAGCGCCACCAGCACCTCGCCGCGCCAGCCTTCGACCCAGCCGAAGCCGCGCGAAGGGTCGGCCGGCAGATCCAGCGGAGCCGACACCGCACCGTCGGGCAGGCCGCTGCACAGCTCGCGGATCAGACGCAGCGATTCGAACACCTCGTCGAAGCGCACGGCCACGCGGGCAGCGACGTCGCCGCCGGCCTGTGACGACTTCCTGGTCTCGAGCCGCCGGTAAGGCTGCCAGTCATGGTCGCAGCGCAGGTCGTGCGCCTGCCCGCTGGCGCGGCCGGCCAGGCCCGTCAGCCCGAGGCGGGCGGCCAGCTCCGGCGCCACGCGTCCGGTGCCCATGAAGCGGTCCTGCAGTCCGGCGTGTTCGTCGTAGATCCGGCGCAGACGGCGAACCTCGCTCGCGACCACGTCGCACTGCTGACGCATGGCGTCTCGCTGCGGCAGCGACAGATCGCGCGCGACGCCGCCCGGCACGACCAGGTCCATCAGCAGGCGGTGACCGAAGGCATCCTTCGACAGTCGCTGCCAGTCTTCGCGCAGACGCGAGAACTGCGCCTGGCCGAAGGCCAGCGCGGCGTCGTTGCCGAGCGCGCCGAGGTCGCCGAGATGGTTGGCGACACGTTCGCGCTCGAGCAGCAGTGCGCGCAGGCACTCGGCGCGCGGCGGGGCCAGCACCCCGCAGGCGGCCTCCAGAGCCATGCAGAAGGCCCAGGCGAAGGCGACCGTCGAGTCGCCCGACACGCGGCCCGCCAGCCTGTGCGCCTGCAGCGGCTCCAGCTCGGTGAAGCGGCGCTCGATGCCCTTGTGCGTGTAGCCCAGCCGCTGCTCCAGGCGCAGCACCTTCTCGCCGACCACCGAGAAGCGGAAGTGCCCCGGCTCGATGATGCCGGCGTGCACCGGGCCGACCGGGATCTCGTGCACGCCGTCACCTTCGACGCGCACGAAAGGGTAGTCGGCGGGCAGGCTGTCCGGCTCCGCACCCTCGGGCTGTGCGCCAGCCGCCAGTGGCGGCAGCTCACCGCGCCAGAGGCCGTGATCGAGCCAGGGGCGCTGGTCGCGCGCGCCCTCGGCGTGCAGGCCGCTCAGGTCGGCCATGGCGCGCTGCATCCGCACGGCACAGGCGAATTGCGCCGACAGATCCGGAAACTGCTCCTGCCGGTCGACCAGTGGCAGCTCCACGCACAGCAGCCCGTGCGCCGATGCGAAGGCCGCACAGGCGGCCGGTGATGCGCCCTCCTCTGCTTCAACGCCCCACATCGACACCAGCCGGCCGCCGCTTCGCGCGAAGTGCTGCGCCACTGCCCGCCAGCCGGCGTGGTCGACCACGGCATGCCAGATCGGCAGCGGCGCCGGCGTGCGGGCCGGGCTCAGGTTCAAGTCGTCCCAGCCCATCGTCACTGCCCCACCAGCATGGCGGCCGCCTGGCGGTACCAGGCATCGAGGTAGGGCGGGATGTACAGGCCGAGCATCAGGCCGAGCAGCAGGTGCACGAACACCGGGATCAGCGCCGGCGGGTGGGCCAGTGGCTTCAGCGTGGTCTCGCCAAACACCATCGGCTGCACGCGGCTGAACACCGAGGCGAAGGCCAGGCCGAGCGCGACCAGCAGGAAGGGCGTCGCCCAGGCCTGCTCGCGCATCGCGGTGGTGACGATCAGGAACTCGCTGGCGAACACCCCGAACGGCGGCATGCCCAGGATCGCCAGCGCGCCCAGCATCAGCCCCCAGCCCACCGTCGGGCTGACGCGGATCAGGCCGCGGATCTCGTCCATGATCTGCGAGCCGGCCTTCTGCGTGGCGTGGCCGACGGCGAAGAAGATCGCCGACTTGATCAGCGAGTGCACCGTCATGTGCAGCAGCCCGGCATAGGTGGCGATCGGCCCGCCCATGCCGAAGGCGAAGGTCATCATGCCCATGTGCTCGATCGACGAGTAGGCGAACATGCGCTTGACGTCGCGCTGGCGGATGATGAAGAACACCGCCGCCACCACCGACAGCAGGCCGAAGCCCATCATCAGCCGGCCCGACAGCAGGCTGCTGCCCAGCGCGCCGTCGGTCAGCACCTTGCAGCGCAGCACTGCGTACAGCGCCACGTTGAGCAGCAGGCCGGACAGCACGGCGGACACCGGCGTCGGGCCTTCGGCATGTGCATCCGGCAGCCAGTTGTGCACCGGCACCAGGCCGACCTTGGTGCCGTAGCCGATGAACAGGAAGGCAAAGGCCAGCGTGATGATGTTCGGGTCGAGCCGTGCCTTGACCGCGTCGAGGTGGGTCCACAGCAGCGCCCCGCCCTCCGCCCCGATCACCTTCTCGGCCGCCATGTACAGCAGCACCGTCCCGAACAGCGCCTGCGCGATGCCCACGCCGCAGAGGATGAAGTACTTCCACGCCGCCTCCAGGCTGGCGGCGGTGCGGTAGACGCTGACCAGCAGCACGGTGCTCAGCGTGGCCGCCTCCATCGCCACCCAGACGATGCCGAGGTTGTTGGTGGTCAGCGCCAGCAGCATCGTGAAGCTGAACAGCTGGTACATGCTGTGGTACAGGCGCAGCCGCGGCGGCGTCATCTTGCCGTGGTCGCGCTCGACGCGCATGTAGGGGCGCGAGAAGATCGCGGTGGTCAGGGCGACGAATGCGGTGAGCGCGACCAGGAACACGTTGAGCGCATCGATGTAGAACTCGCTGTCCCACAGCAGCATCGGCCCGTGCTCGATCACCTGCACGGTCAGCGCACCGGCGGCGACCAGGGTGCCGGCGCTGAAGGCGACGTTGACGTCGCGCGCCGCGTCGCGATGGCCGACCAGTGCCAGCACCAGCCCGCCGACGAGCGGGATGCCGAGCAGGAAGGCGAGCGGGTTCAGCTCAATCATCCTTGAGCTTCTCGAGGTGGCGGATGTCCAGGCTGTCGAACTGCTCACGGATCTGGAACATGAACACGCCCAGGATCAGCACGCCGATCAGCACGTCCAGCGCGATGCCGAGTTCCACCACCATCGGCATGCCGTAGGTGGCCGAGGTGGCGGCGAAGAACAGGCCGTTCTCCATCGCCAGGAAGCCGATCACCTGCGGCACCGCCTTGGCCCGCGTGATCATCATCAGGAAGGACAGCAGCACGCAGGCCAGCGCGATGCCCAGCGTGCCGCTGGCCAGCTTGGAGGAGAGCTGCGAGATCGGGATCGCCAGGTTGAAGGCGAAGATGACGACGCCGATGCCGATCAGCATGGTGGTCGGGATGTTGATCAGCGTCTCGACGTCCCAGCGGATCTGCAGCCGGTCGATCACGCGGTGCAGTAGCCACGGGATCAGCAGCACCTTCAGCACGAAGGTGACGCCGGCCGAGAGGTACAGGTGCGGCTGCCCGGTGACGTAGCCCACCACCGTGGTGGCCAGCACCAGCGTGGCGCCCTGCAGCGTGAACAGGTGGATGAGCGACAGGATACGGCGCTGCGAGATCATCGCGAACGCCAGGATCAGCAGCAACGCGCCGAGCAGGTTGACGAACTGGGTCAGCAGTGCGGTCATCTCAGTGCTCGAGAAGCAGGTGGACGAGCATGCCGATCACCGCCAGCAGGAAGGCAGTGGCCAGGAACTCGGGCACGCGGAAGATGCGCATCTTGGCCGACAGCGTCTCCAGCACGGCGAGCGCGAAGCCGCCGATCGCCAGCTTGAACAGCAGCGCGGGCAGTGCCAGCAGCATGGCCAGCGGCGCCTGCGCCTCGGCCACGCCCCAGGGGAAGAACAGTGCCAGGCCGATGCACGAATAGGCGAACAGCTTCAGGCTCGCCGCCCACTCGAGCAGCGCCAGGTGCCGGCCCGAGTACTCGAGGATTAGCGCCTCGTGGATCATCGTCAGCTCGAGGTGGGTGGCCGGGTTGTCCACCGGCACCCGTGCGTTCTCGGCCAGCGAGACCATCGTGAAGGCCACACCCGCGAACGCCAGGCCGGGGTAGATGGCCAGTTCGCGGTGCGCCAGGGTCTCGACGGTGGTGACCAGCGAGGTCGACTTGGAGATCAGCGAGGCCGAGAACAGCACCATCAGCAGCGCCGGCTCGGCGAGGAAGCCGATCAGCATCTCGCGCCGCGCGCCGAGCGTGCCGAACGCCGTGCCGACGTCCATCGCCGCCAGCGAGATGAACACGCGCGCCAGCGCGAAGATGCCGACCAGCGCGATCGCGTCGGCCACCGGCGCCAGCGGCAGGTCGGTCGACAGCGTGGGGATGATCGCGCAGGCCAGCACCATGCAGCCGAACACGACATAGGGCGCGGTGCGGAACAGCCGCGAGGCGTTGTCGGCCAGCACCGATTCCTTGTTGAACAGCTTGTGCAGCGTGCGGTACGGCTGCCACAGGCTGGGCGCCGAGCGGTTCTGCAGCCAGGCCCGCCACTGGTTGACCCAGCCGCTCAGCAGCGGCGCCAGCGCGATCGCCAGCACGATCTCGAGCAGCTGCGAGAGCAGGCCGGTGAGGCTCATCGCATCACCACCAGCAGCGTCGCCACCAGCGTGACGAAGCTGTACAGCAGGTACACCGAGATGCGCCCCTGCTGCATCAGCGAGAGCAGGCGCGCCAGGTACTGCGCCAGGTCGGCGATGGGCAGGTACAGCCAGCGCCAGAAGTGATCTTCCACCGTGACCCGGTAGCGCGGCTGCTCGTCGAAGGGCGTGGGCAACTCGCGCTGCATCAGGAAGAACGGCTCGAAGATCTGCCGGATCGGCTGGCCGAAGCCCTCGGCGGTGTCCTGCATGCGTGCCGTGCCCCACGGGAAGCCGCAGGCCCAGGGCCGATCGCGCCGCAGCCGGCCGTGGTAGAGCACGCGCACCAGCACGAAGGCGAGCGCGAAGCTGGCCAGGATGCCGAGCAGGAAGATCACCGGCCCGTAGCTGGCCTGCTCCGCCCCGTTCGGCGCCAGCAGCCAGCCGCCGGCGGCGACGCGCTCGGCCAGCCCCTCGCCGACGAGCTGGCGCGTCACCGGGTCGAGCAGGCCGATGAACTGCACCGGCAGCAGGCCGAGCGCGACGCAGCCCAGCACCAGCCAGACCATGCCGGTTCGCTCGTACGGCCCTGCGTCGTGCGCCTGCGCGAGTCGCTCCTCGCGCGGCTGCCCGAGGAAGATGACACCGAAGAACTTGACCATCGTGTAGCCGGCCAGCGCCGCGACCAGCGCGATCAAGGCCGCCACCACCGGGATCAGCATGGTCAGCAGCGGCACCGGCAGGCCCGGGCTGAACAGGAAGCTCTGCAGCAGCAGCCACTCGGAGACGAAGCCCCCCAGCGGCGGCAGGCCCGCGCTGGCCAGCACGCCCAGCAGCGTCAGCCAGCCAACCCAGGGCATGCTGCGGATCAGCCCGCCGAGCTTGCCCAGGCTGCGCTGCGAGGTGGCGTGCAGCACGCTGCCGGTGCCCAGGAACAGCAGGCTCTTGAAGAAGGCATGGCTGGCCACGTGGTACAGCGTCGCCGTCAGCGCCAGCGCCGCCATCGGCTTCATGTCGTAGCCGTAGAAGATCAGCGCCAGGCCCATGCCGACGAACAGCAGGCCCATGTTCTCGATCGAGGAATAGGCCAGCAGCCGCTTCATGTCGGTCTGCACCGCCGCGAAGATCACGCCGTACAGCGCGGTGGCCAGGCCCAGCGCGAGCAGCAGCGCGCCCCACCACCACAGCTGCACGTGCAGCAGGTCGAAGGCCACGCGCAGCATCCCGTAGACGGCGGTGTTGAGCATCACCCCGCTCATCAGCGCCGACACCGGTGACGGCGCCGCCGGGTGGGCCTCCGGCAGCCAGACGTGCAGCGGCAGCAGGCCGGCCTTCGCGCCGAAGCCGAACAGCGCCAGCAGGAAGCCCGCCGAGGCCCAGAACGGCGACAGCGTCTGCGCACGCATGTTGTCGAAGCTGTAGTCGCCGGTGTTGGCCTGCAGCACGCCGAAGCACAGGAGGATGGCGATGGCGCCGATGCGCGCCATCGTGATGTAGAGATAGCCCGCCGCGCGCACCTCGGCGATTCGGTGGTTGGCGGTGACGAGGAAGTAGGACGACAGCGCCATCGTCTCCCACATCACCATGAAGGCATAGGCGTCGTCGGCCAGGACCACGCCGACCATGCTGGCCAGGAAGACGTGGTACTCGAGGCACAGCAGGCCCGGCGGCGTGCCCTCGCCCTGGCGGAAGTAGCCGGCGGCGAACACCGAGATGCCGGCCGAGGCGGCGCCGATCACCATCAGGAAGTAGGCCGCCAGGCTGTCCAGCCGCAGGTGGAAAGGCAGGCTCGGCAGGCCGATCGGCAGCACTGCCACCTCGGGCGTGCCCAGCAGCGCGTCGAGCGAGACGCCGAACAGCAGCAGCCCGACCAGCCCACCGAGCGGGAACAGCAGGTGCGCCACCAGGGCGAGGCGGTGCAGCAGCAGCACGCCGGCTGCGCCGACCGCCAGCCACCCCATGCCGACGACGAGCATCCAGTCGATGTGGAGCCACTGGCCGATCGGCGGCAGGCCCGGCATGGTCAACCCTTGCGGCGCGCCCTGGTTGCCTTGGCGGGGTGCGTTGCCCGGGCACTGCGTGCCGTCGCCGGCGCGGGCTCGGCAGACTCGGCGGGCTCCACGCCGCTGGGCGCGTAGCTGACGCCGTGCTGGGCGAGGTAGTCACGGATCATCTGCCGCACCACCTGCGAGGCGGTCAGGTCCTGCTGAGCGCACAGGCGCTCGAACGCCGCCTTCTTGTTCGGATCGATGAGCAGCGTCAACCGCGCAGTCTTGAGCTCCATGGATCTCCGCCATGCGAATGGCATGTTGATCTGATGCGCATCGTACTCGCCGCCCACGCGCAGGAGAAGGGCCGGCGTCAGGGCGTGCCGCGATCCTTCAGCGCACGGCTGACCTGCGCGAACGCACCGAGCAGCTGGTCCGCCGCGCCGCGGGCCAGGCCGCTGGGCCGGCGCACCAGGCCGGGCGCCACGCGGTCGAGCGCCCCGCCCTTGCCGGCGAACACGATGCTGTTGCTCAGCTCGCCATCGTCGACCACCAGCACCGCGGCGTCGAAGCTGCGCTGGATGCGGTCGAGGTGGCGCTGGTAGTGGAGATGCCCGTAGTGCAGGTTGACGACCATCACCCCGCCCGGCGCCAGCATGTCGAAGCAGTCGTCGTAGAAGCGCTGCGAGCACAGCTGGCCGGGCAGGCCGTCGCTGTCGAAGCCGTCGACGACGAGCACGTCCACGCGGGCGGCCGAGTCGCGCACGTACTTCGCCCCGTCGCCATGAAGCACGCGCAGGCGGGCGTCGTCCGGCGGCACGTGGAACTGCTCGCGCAGCGCGATGACGTGCGGATTGATCTCGACCACCTCGATGCAGGCATCGGGCAGGTAGCGGTGGCAGAACTTGGCCAGCGAGCCGCCGCCCAGGCCGATCATCGCGATCTGCCGCGGATCGGGCTGGAACAGCAGGAAGCCCATCATCGTGCGCGTGTACTCCAGGTCGAGCGCGAACGGGTCGCTCAGCCTCATGCGGCTCTGGATCTCGGCGATCGAGAAGTGCAGTGCCTTGTTGGTCAGCGTCTCGTAGACGAAGGGCTTGACGTGGCGGGCGGGGTCGAGGGTCTCGGGCATGGCGTCAGGCGGGCATTCAGCTCTCGATGCCCAGCAGGTCGAGGATGCCGCTGATGAAGGTCAGCGGGTGCGCCGGGCAGCCCGGCACGTAGAGCGCGGGCCGGAAGCGCTCGAGGAAGCCGCGATCGAGTGTGTCGGCACCTTCGAACGGGCTGCCCGAGATCGCGCAGGCACCGACGGCGATGACGAACTTCGGCTCGGGCATGCCGTCCCAGCACAGCTGCAGCGCCTGCGCCATGTTGCGCGAGAGCGGGCCGGTCAGCACCAAGCCGTCGGCGTGGCGCGGCGAGGCGACGATGTCGATGCCGTAGCGGCCGATGTCGAAGTTGACGTTGCCCAGCGCATTGACCTCGAGCTCGCAGGCGTTGCAGCCGCCGGCCGACACCGAGCGCAGCTTGAGCGAGCGGCCGAAACGCTGGCGCAGCGCCGCCGAGACCCGCACCGGGTCGAGCGAGGGCCGCGCGGCGGTGACGATCAGCGCGTCGCGGTCGGTGGCGGCGAGCTTGAAGTCGTTGTCGAAGGAGAGCTTGCCGGCCGGGCACACCGGAGCGCAGTCGCCGCACAGCACGCAGCGGCCCAGGTCGATGCGCACCGGGTCGAGTGCGATCGCCGCCGTCGGGCAGGCGTCCACGCAGGCTGCGCAGCCATGCTCGCAAGCCTTGTCGGCAATGACCGGCTTGCCGCGGAAACCTGCCGGCTCGGCTCGGCGCGGATCCGGGATGAACTGCGAGCCCTGCGAGGCCCTGACCTTGATCGACTTCAGCATGGCCTTCCTACAGGTCGTTCCCGCAGTACGAGAGGTCGAAGCTCTTGTTGCAGATCGGGAAGTCGGAGATCTCGTTCTCGCGCACCGCTTGGGCGAGGCCGAACCAGTTGAGCAGCGACGGGTCCTGCACTTTGTAGTGCACCAGACGGCCGTCCGCGCCGGTCTCCAGCGCCTGCACCACCGGGCCGCGGAAGCCCTCGCGCAGCGTCACGCACAGCATGTGGGGGCCCAGCGGGCCGGGCGAGGTCAAGCGGTTCGCCGACAGGTCGACCTCCGGCGCTTCGAGCACCTGGCGCAGCCAGCGCAGCGACTCGTCGATCTCGCGCATGCGCAGGCGCAGCCGCGCCCAGCAGTCGCCGCCCTGCTCCACCTGCATCGCCAGCGGCCGATCGGTGTAGAGCCGGCCCGGCCGCTCGGTCCGCAGATCCGTCGCCACGCCGCTGGCACGGGCGGCGAGGCCGACGACGCCGAGGTCCTGGGCGGCCTGCGTGCTGAGCACGCCAGTCCCCTTCAGGCGCGACTGCACGCTGCGCGCGGAGAGCATCAGCGCGTTCACCTCGGCGCAGTCCTTTCCGAACGCTGCCAGCGTGCCGAGCAGATCGCGCCGGCGCTCCTCGCCCAGCCCCTCGCGAACGCCGCCCGGGCGCAACCAGCCGCGCCCGAAACGGTTGCCGCAGAGGCGCTGGGTGGCGTTGATGATTGCCGTGCGCAGGCGGCCGTAGCTGGCGCCGCCTTGCAGGAAGGCGATGTCGGTGGCCAGGCCGGTGAGCGCGACCAGGTGCATCGCAATGCGCTCCAGCTCCAGCGCCACTCCGCGCACCAGCTCCACCTCGGGGCGGATGGGCACGCCGGCCAGCGCCTCGACGGCGGCGCAGTAGCCCCAGGCATAGGCGATGCTGCTGTCGCCCGCGATCGACTCGACCAGCGAGCTCAGCGCCAGCGGCGGGCGTCGCAGCAGCAGCGCCTCGACGCCGCGGTGCTGGTAGCCGAGCTGGATCTCGAGGTGCGCCACCCGCTCGCCGTGGCACATGAAGCGGAAGTGGCCGGGCTCGATGACGCTGGCGTGGATCGGCCCGACACCGACCTCGTGCACCTCCTGGCCGCGCATCGTGAAGAACGGGTAGGCGTCGAGGCCTTGCTGGCGCGCGCCCTCGAAGCGCACCGGCTTCAGCCAGGGGTGGCCCTCGGGCAGCAGGCCGGTCTGCTCCCACAGTTCGCGTTCGAACATCTGCGCCGCCGGTAAGCGCGCGGTCAGCGCCGGGTAACGGCCGCCGCGCGGCGCGCGCGCGCGCAGCACTGCCAGCGCCGCCCCCGGCGAGTGCAGCACCGCGGTGACGAGAACCTCGCCGCCGTCGGGGCGGCCGAACAGGGTGACGATGCGCGCGCCGGCGGCCAGCGAGCAGCCGATCGCCTCGGCCCAGGCGTCGATGGCCAGCGGCTCGAGCTCGTGCGTCGGCACCATCACGATCGGCTGCGTCGGGTCCATCACGGCCCTCCGATCGATTGCGCCACCTGCACCAGCAGCTGCGCGATCGGTGCCGGCGTGTACACGCCGAGCAGCACCAGCACGAGCACGAAGCCCAGCTTGGGCAGCGCGGTGAACCAGGGCTCGCGCACCGGCGGGCGCTGCTCCAGCGGCTCGCCCCACAGCATCGGGAAGATCGAGCGCCCGGTGGCGACGAAGATGATGGTCAGCATCGTGCACATCAGCGTGAAGGCGATCAGGTTGCCGGCCTGCACGATGCCCGAGAGGATCAGCATTTCCGCCATGAAGCTGCCGAAGGGCGGGAAGCCGAGCAATGCGAAGGTGCCCACGGCGAACAGCGCGCCGGAGAACGGCAGCACGCGGATCACGCCGGCCAGCGCCCGGCTTTCGTTGGTGCGGTAGACCGCGCGCAGCCGGCCGGCGGTGAGGAACAGCAGCGCCTTCACGAAGGCGGCGCTGACCACGTACAGCAGCACGCCATAGGCTGCCGCCTTGCCGACCGACAGCCCGATCGCGATGACGCCCGACGAGCTGACGCAGGCATAGGCGATCAGCCGCTTGTAGTTGCGCGCCGCCATCACCTGCACCGCGGCGATGACCAGCGACAGGCAGCCCATGATCAGCAGCTCGTGGGACACGAAGCCGGTGTCCTGCCCGCGGAACACCTGCAGCACGCGCAGCACCGCGACGATGCTGATGTTGAACTGCACCGCCGCGAGCAGCGCGCTGGTGCTGGTGGGCGCGGCTTCGTAGGTCTCCGGCAGCCAGCTGTACAGGGGCGCGAGGCCGAGCTTGCTGCCCAGGCCGAAGAGCATCAGCGCCAGCCCGAGGCGCTGCCAGCCGTCGGCCGCGGTGGGCAGCGACAGCGCCATCTCGTCGAAGGCGAAGTCGAGCACCACGCCCTGCAGCTGCGCCGAACGGGTCAGGCACAGGATGCCCAGGAAGGTCAGCGCCAGCGAGATGCTCGAGTACAACAGGTAGTGCCAGGCCACGCGGCGCGGGCGCAGCGCCTCGCCCTGCGCGACCAGCGGCGCGGCGCACACGGCGGTGAGCTCGATGAAGGCCCACAGCAGCAGCAGGTGGTTGGCCATCACGCCCAGGTTCATCGCCGCCATGAAGGCCAGCGTCAGCAAGGCACGCGCCTTCATCTTCGGCGCCAAGGCCGGCGAGCGGCTCGCCAGCGACGACATGTAGACGCTGATGCCGAGGAACACGCTGTTGATGACCAGCAGGAAGAGCATGGCCGTGGCGTCGAGCACGAACCAGCGATGCACGAAGTACAGCGGCAATTCGGCCAGCGGCGTGCGCGCGAACACGATCACGGTGGCTGCGAACGCCATCAGTGCCGCGCCGACCAGCACCGGACCCGCCCACGGCACACCCACCGGCCGGGCGCCCTCCGAGCCGGCGCCGGGGTTCACAACGGGACCCGACACGACGCTCACGGCCGCTTGCCCTCCGAGGCGGCATCGGCGACGGCATGAACCGGCGCATCGGGCCGCCCGATCAACCACGCACCGACACCGATCGTCATCAGGTAGATCATGCCGAGCGCGACATGCACCGGCAGCGGCCAGGGCTCGGGCAGCAGCGACTCGAACAGCGCCAGTGCGTTCTCCATGAAGAGCACCGCCACCAGCTGCGCCGGCGGCGCGTCGTTGACCGCCAGCAGCAGCAGGGCCACTGCGACGGTGGCGCCGACGGTGCCCAGGGTCAGTGCGTGGCGGTCGTCCAGCGCCGGCGCACCGAACTCGAAGGCCAGCACGATCAGGGTGATCGCGATCGCCCAGGCGAACAGGTTGGACGGCATCAGCTCGAGGTCGGGCTCGGCACGGCCGCGGACAGCACGGCGCAGCAGCTGCGGCGCGATCAGCGCCCGCACCAGCAACACCTCGGCCAGCGCCGCCAGCGCATGCGCCGACCACGAACCGTGCGATGCTGCGCCCGCCCAGGCCAGCGCCACGCCCTGCAGCGTCAGCCAGAACGGCGCCGAGCGGATGCGGCCGAAGAAGACGGGCAGGACCGTCGTGACGAGGAAGAGGATCAGCGGCGCCTTCATGCGGCCCCCGCCATCCAGCCCGCGACGCCGAGGCCGAGCGCGGCCAGCGCCGACGCCAGCATCAGGTAGCGCGGCACGTAGCGCAATCGCAGGCGAGCCACCAGCGACTCCACGCAGCCGACCGCGACGGCGACCGCCGCCATGATCGCCAAGGTGACGACCACCGCCGCCAGCGGCGCGGCGAAGGGATCGACGGGGTTGAGCAGCGCAGCGATCAGGCCGGCATAGATCGTCATCTTGACCGCGGCGGCGTACTGCATCGCGGCCAGCTCGGGGCCGCTGTGGTCGAGCACCATGACCTCGTGGATCATGGTCAGCTCGAGGTGGGTGAGCGGGTCGTCGACCGGTACGCGCGCCGCCTCGGCCTGCAGCAGCACGAACAGCACCGCCACCGCCGGCCCCGCCAGCCAGGGGTAGCTCGGCGTGCCCTGCCAGTGGCCGATGGCGCCGGCAAAGCTGGTCTGCCCGGTGGCCAGCGCGGCCGTGCCGATCAGCAGGAACAGCGCCGGCTCGACGAAGGCCGTGAACGACGCTTCGCGCGCCGTGCCCATGCCTTCGAACGAACTGCCGACGTCCATCGCACTGAGCATCAGGAACAGCCGCGCCAGGCCCAGCGTGTAGGCGAAGACGATGAAGTCGTGCTCGAACTGCAGCGGCGCCACCGGCCCGAGCATCGGCGCGATCTGCGCCGCCATCAGCGAAGCCGCCAGCACCACCCAGGCACCGGCGCGGAACAGCGGCGTCGTCACCGCACTGAGCACCGGCCGCTTGGCCGACAGCCGCATCAGGTCCCACAGCGACTGCAGCAGCCGCGGCCCCTTGCGCCCGCCCCACCACGACTTGGTGCGGTTGACGAGGCCGACCAGCAGGATCGGTGCCGCCAGCACGATGAGCCCATGCGCCGCGAGCAGCAGCAACGGCACGCCGCCGGTCACCGCAGCGCCCCGCCGGCCAGCGCGATCACGCCGGCGATGAGGATGATGGCCACCAGTGCGGCGGCGAAGGCCAGGCGCGGATCGTCCTCGCGCAGGCGGCGCGACAACTCGGTAGCCGACTCGTCGCCGTGCCTGATGACCGAGAAGAGGCGCCGCTCGACCGCGTCCACGCAGTCGGTGACCAGGTGGCCGTCCTTCGGGAAGTAGCCCTCGGGCGCGTGCTGCCGGCGCAGCAGCACCATCACGCCGCGGAACGGCTGGCTGAAGTCCCAGGAGAAGCTCGAGCCGGTGTACTGCATGCGTGTGTTCGGCGCCGTGTAGCCGCAGCCCCAGGTGACGTGACTGGCCGCCGCGGGGCCGCCGAAGCGCGCACGCTGCCACCACAGGATCGCCACCGCCACCGCGAGCCCCGCCGACAAGGCGCCGATGCGTGTCAGCGTTCCGCCCAGCGCATCCAGGGCCTGCGTGCCGGCGCCCGGCAAGGCGGCGAGCGCCAGCCGCACCGAGCCTTCCACCAGCGCGAGCCCGAGCACCGGCGCCACGCCCAGCACCACCACCCCGGCGGCATGAAGCAGCGTCGGCGCCAGCATCCAGCGGCTCACTTCCTGCGGGCGTTCGATCGACGGGTCGCGCGGCGCCCCGAGGAACACCACGCCGAAGCCTCGCGTGATGCTCAGTGCGGAGACCGCGCCGACGAAGGCCAGGCCCGCAGCCGCCGCGGCCAGGGCCACCTTGGCCCAGGCGGCGATCGGCTGGCCATTGATGAGCCCCGAGTAGATGACGAACTCGCTGGTGAATCCGTTGAGCGGCGGCAGCGCCGCGATGGCCACGCCGCCGAGCACGAAGCTGACCGCCGTCCACGGCATCAGCCGCGCCAGCCCGCCGAGCCGCTCGATGTCCACCGTGTGGGTGGCCTGGTAGACCGCGCCGGCGGCATAGAACAACTGGCACTTGAAGAAGGCATGGTTGAGCACGTGCAGCAGCCCGCCGGCGAAACCCAGCGTCACCAGGGCCGGGTTGCCCCAGGCCAGGCCGAGGCACCCGACACCCAGGCCGATGCCGGCGATGCCGACGTTCTCGGTCGACGAGTAGCCCAGCAGGCGTTTCAGGTCGCGCTGGCCGACGGTGTACAGCGCACCGATCACCGCCGAGAGCAGCGAGAAGCCGATCAGGAACCAGCCCATCCACTCGTCGGGCTGGCCGATCAGCAGGATGAAGCGCACCAGGGCGTACAGGCCCGCCTTGTGGATCACCCCGGACATCAGTGCCGACACATGGGCCGGCGCCGCGGCATGGGCGCGCGGCAGCCAGGAGTGGAACGGGAAGAACGCCGACTTGAGCCCGAAGCTGGCCAGCAGCAGCAGGAAGACGAGGTTGCGCTCCGCGCCGGGGTGGGCCTGCAGCCAGCGGCCGAAGCTGCCCATCTCCCACGACGCCGAGTGCGTGTAGAGGATCATGAACGCGGCGACCAGGAAGATCAGGCCGATGTGCGTCGAGACCAGGTAGTTGAAGCCGGCGAAGCGCACCTTCTGGTTGGGATAGTCCCAGATCACCAGCAGCCAGGCTGCCAGGGCAGCGATCTCCCAGCCGAGCAGGAACACCAGCGCGTGGTCGGCGGTGTAGACGAGCACGAACGACAGCGCGGTCAGGTTGAGCAGCGCGTAGTGCACGCCGACATGGCGCTCGCCGTCGAAATGGCGTTGCAGGTAGCCCACCGCGTAGACGCTGCCGAGCAGCGTCATCGGCAGCGACCAGGCGAGGAAGAAGCCGCCCAGGGCGTCGAGCCGCATCTTCAGCGTGCCCACCGGGTGGGCCCAGGCCAGTTCGCCCTCCAGCGGCGCCCCGCCCAGCACCACCGGCACTGCCACCGACAGCACCAGCAGCATCGCCAAGCCCTGCGACAGCAGCCCGAAGGCAGCACGCAGCCGATTGCGCACCGGCAACAGGCAGGCCAGTGCCCCGGCCAGCAGCAGCACCTGGGCGGCGAGCAGGACGTTCACTCGGCGGGCGACGCGCAGGGCGGCTGCGCGCTCGGGCTGGACACTCTGGGCACTCTCATCGGGATGCAATCCGGTTCGCTTTGTATGATACTCCTATGTTAATAGGATGACATACGGAGCAGCCATGGAACAGAAGACTGCGCGCCTGACGGTGCTGGTGGATCCAGCCAAGAAGAAGGCCTTCGAGGCCCTGTGCGCGCGGCAGGACGTGACGCCCTCGCAAGTCGTGCGCCGCCTGATCCGCGACTACCTGGCGCAGCATGGGGTCGGCTACCTGCCCGGCAGCGCGGAGTCCGAAGACGACGACGCCGTGAAGCGCTGAGCGCGACTCCGCGCGCAGGTGCCGGTCCGCCTGCCTGTTCGAGCGGGTTGGCCCGTCTTGCACAGGCGCGGGAGGCAGGCGCAAGATGCCGCAAGGGCTGCGGACGTGCCTGCAAACGACACTCGGAGGTGGCGTGGACGTGCGTCGATGGATTGCGGGGTGTGGCGTGCCGCTGGCAGCGAGCATCTGCCTTCAGGCCTTCGCACAGGGCGTTGACGCACCGGCCCCGTTGAAGGGCTCCGACTCGGCGCTGGTGCGCCCCGGTGACCTCGTCCCACCGCGCGTGGCGGCGCCCTGCGCGCCGGGCCGCTGCCCCTTCGAGGGCCAGCACGTGACGGTGCTCGCGGTCGACAGCCAGCCGATCGGTGCACCGCTCGTCGAACTGAAGGCCGAGTTCGAAGCGGCCACCGGTGCCACGCTGGACATCGTCCGACGCCCGAACGGGGATTTGTTTGCCACGCTGATGGGCGACCTGACCAGCGGCGGCGGCAGATTCGACGCGTGCATCGCCGGCGCCTGGTGGCTGGGTGAGCTGGTCGAGAGCAACTACCTGCTGCCCTACGATGCGTTCTACCGCGATGCGCGCTTCCCGGCCTGGGACATCGACCAGGTGCTCCCGGCGCCACGGGCCCTGCTGCGCTACGGCGGCCGCAAGTACATGGTCGCGAACGACCACGACGGACAGGTCATGCACTACCGCCGCGACATGCTGAACGACCCTCGGCATCGGGCGGCATTCCAGAGGGCCTACGGACGACCCCTCGACGTGCCCGCGACCTGGGAGGAGTTCCGCGACGTCGCCGCGTACTTCAACGGCAAGGACCTGAACGCAGACGGCGAGCCCGATCATGGCGTCGTGCTGCCCCTGATCAGCGGCGCGCAGGGCATGTTCCACTACATGTCGCTGTCCGCACCCTTCGTCATCGGCCCGTCCAACCCGCACCTCTACTGGTTCGACCCGCGCACGATGAAGCCGCTGATCGACAGCCCCGGCCACGTGCGGGCGCTGACGCTTCTGTCGAGCCTGGTGCAGTACGGGCCCAAGGAGATGCTGCGCTGGGATCTGGGCCGCGGCTGGGATCATTTCCTCGCCGGCCGCGCCGCGCTCGCCGTGACCTGGGGCGACCTGGCCGCGCTGGCGCAGCAGCCGGGCAGCCGCGTGCGCGGCAAGGTTGGCGCGGCCCAGTTGCCGGGCGCACGTGAGTACTACGACATCGGCCAGAGCCGCTGGGTGAAGACCCACGCGCCGAACCGCGTCGGCAACACGACGGGCGGCTCCTGGGCCGGCGTGATTTCACGCTACTCGAAGGCGCCCGAGGCCGCCTACTACCTGCTCGCGCTGATGGCGTCGCAACAGAAGTCCAAGGTCTATGCCGCGCGCGGCTGGGACGGCATCGACCCGGGACGTCGTTATCACTTCCCGCCCCCGAACGGAACGGCCGAGCTCGAGAACTACGTGCGCGCCGGCTGGGACGCCACTGACGTGCGCGACTTCCTTCAGGCCTACCACGACACCTACAGCAACCCGTTGCAGCTGCCCTACCTGCGGATTCCCGGTGCCTACAGCTACTGGCTGGCCCTGGACCTGCATCTGGCAGAAGCCACCTCGGGACAGCTCAGCCCCGAAGCGGCCTTGAAGGCGGCGGCGGTCGACTTCGAAGACATCACGATCCGACTCGGTCGGGAGCGCCAGCGAAACGCCTATCGCATGTCGCTGGTCCCGGCAGGGCCGGCGCCTGCGGCGCTGCCGAAGGGAGGCGTACGGTGAACACTGCCATGAAGTGCTGGGCCGCGTGCCTGGCAGCCGTCACGCTCAATGCGGGCGCGCAGGAGGCGAAGCCGTCGTCGGTCGAAGAGCCCAAAGCCGCGCTTGCCGGCGCTGGCGGTGCGGTGCCGCCGCGTGTCGCTCCGCCGTGCAAGCCAGGCGCCTGCCGGTTCGCCGGCCAGCGTGTCACGGTATTGATGAACCGCGAACCCCGGGCCGGGGCGCTCGGCGAGGTGAAAGCCGAGTTCGAGGCGGCCACCGGCGCGACGCTCAACCTGGTGCAGGTTCCGTTCCAGGAGTTCTTCCCGACCTTCATGTCGGACCTGACGAGCGCCCTGGGCCGATACGACGCGGCCTATGCGCCCTCCTGGTGGCTCGGCGAGCTGGTCAGCGGCGGCCACCTGGCGGCGTACGACAAATACCACGCGAACCCGCGCTTCCCGAGATGGGACGTCGACCAGGTGCTGGAGGGGCCGCGCCGGCTGCTCAGCTACGGCGGCAGCAAGTACATGGTCGCCAACGATCACGACGGTCAGGTGATGTTCTATCGCCGCGACCTGCTGGCGGACCCGCAGCACCGCCAGGCGTTCGCGGCCAGGTTCGGCTACCCGCTGGGCGTGCCGTCGACCTGGAAGCAGTTCCGCGACGTCGCCGAGTACTTCAACGGCAAGGACCTGAACGGCGACAGCGTGCCCGACTACGGCGTGACGATGTACCTGGAGGTCGGCGTGCAGGGCATGTTCCACTTCATGTCGTTCTCGGCACCCTTCGTCATCGGCCCGTCCAACCCGAACCTGTACTGGTTCGACCCGACGACGATGAAGCCTCTCATCGACAGCCCCGGACATGTGCGGGCGCTCGAGGATCTCGTCGAACTGAGCCGGTTCGGACCGAAAGAAATGCTGCAATGGGATCTCGGCAAGACCTGGGGGCTGTTCCTGTCCGGGCGGGCTGCACTGGCCTTCAGCTGGGGTGATCTCGCCGGGATGGCGCAGGATCCCCCCAGCCAGGTGCGCGGCCGGACCGGCTCCGCGCCGATGCCCGGTACCTCGGCGTACTACAGCATCCCCGCGGGACGCTGGGTCGACACCGCCGCCCCCCATCGGGTCGGCAACACGACCGGCGCCTCCTGGGCCGGCGTCATCTCGAAGTACGCCAAGGCGCCGGAAGCGGCGTACTACCTGTTTGCGCTGATGGCGACGAGGGAGAAGTCGCAGGTCTACGCGGTGCGCGGCTGGGACGGCATCGATCCCGGACGGAGCTTCCACTTCCTGCCCCCCGACGGCACAGGGAAACTCGAAACGTACCTGACGGCGGGTTGGGACGAGGCCGATGTGCGCGACTATCTGCGCGCCTGCTTGCAGAACTTGAGCAATCCGTTGCAGCTCCCCTACCTTCGCATCCCCGGGGCGTACAGCTACTGGCAGGCGCTCGATGTCCACCTTGCCGCGGCGGCGGCCGGCCAGCTCAGTCCGGCGGCGGCGCTGAAGGCGGCCGCGGTTGATTTCGAGGAGATCACGATCCGGCTGGGGCGGGAGTCACAGCGCCGCGCCTACCTGAATTCATTGGGTCTGGGACGATGAGCCGCATCGGCGCCGCAGCCTGGCGCGAGCGCATCGGCGCGCTGGGCCTCGGCGGCAAGCTGACGATCGCCTTCGGCGCGTTGGCCAGCGTGACGCTGCTGGTGGTGGCAGTGACGTGGATCGGCGGCCTTCGTATCGCCGACGAGATCGAACGCGCCGAGAGCCTGCGCCGCCCGGCGCTGCTCGCTACCACGCAGGCGCAGGCGAGCCTGCTGAGGATGCAACTGCACCTGCGCGGCTACCTCGTGCTGAGCGATCCGCACGACTTGCTGCAGTACGACGCGGCGCGGCGCGCCTTCGAGGCCAGCCTGGCCTCGCTGCAGGCGCTGTCGGCCAGTTGGCCCGAGGCCGACGCCGTCCGTTCGCTGCACGAGCTGGTCGGCGAGTACGAACGCTGGGCCCGGCTTCCGCCCCAGCTGTTTTCGCTGCACGACGATCCGCTGAAGAACCGACCGGCGTTGCGGCTGTCGCGACTGGAAGTGCAGTCGCGGCGGGTCCAGGTGCTGGATGCACTCGGTCGCATCCTCGAGCGCCAGAGCCCGAACGTGGATCGATCGCAGCCTGCGCTGCGTACCGACCTGCTGCGCTTCCAGACCTCCTTCGACGCGATGGTCACCAACCTGATCGCCTTCGGCGCGTCGGGCGACCTCAATTTCAAGCTCGCCTACGGACCGCAGCTCTCCACCAACGCCGCGGCATGGACTGCGGTCAGCGCCCGGCGTGCGCTGCTCGACCTGGAACAGCGCGCGCTGCTCGACGACGTCGCCCGCCTGCGGGCCGAAGTCGCGGACCTGGCGCTGCAGGTCTTTGCCATCGTCGGCGGCGAGCGTGCCGACGAGGACCTCTACCTGTACCGCACGCAGGTGGCGCCGCGCGCTGCCGAGATGCTGGGGCGCCTGACCCGCCTGACCGAGGCGCAGGAGCTGGCGTTCGATGCCGCGATGACCCGTGCTTCGGACGGCATCTCCAGCGCCCGGAGCGTGGCGGGTGTGGGCGGGCTGCTGGCGCTGGGTGTGGCGGTGTTGCTGGCGCACCGCTTCCGCCGCCACATCGTCGCTCCGGTTCGGCGGCTCACCGGCGTGGCCGAGCGCGTCGCCGCCGGCGACCTGACGGCGCGCGCAACGCCGCAATCGCGTGACGAGATCGGCGTGCTGGGCAACAGCATCAACACGATGACTCAGCGCCTCGCGGACTCGATCGCTCACCTCGAGTCGGCGTATGCCGAGGCGCAGCACGCTCGTGACGCCGCCGAGGAGGCCAATCGCGCCAAGAGCGAGTTCCTGGCCAACATGAGCCACGAGATCCGCACGCCCATGAACGCGATCCTGGGCATGTCCCACCTGGCGCTGGGCAGCGGCCTGAACCCGCAGCAGTTGAACTACGTGCAGAAGGTGCACCGTGCGGCCGAATCGCTGCTCGGCATCATCAACGACATCCTCGACTTCTCCAAGATCGAGGCCGGGCACCTCGACATGGAGCGTGTACCGTTCGAGCTCGGCGACGTCCTCGACGACCTGGCCACGCAGGTCGGCATGAAGGCCGAGGAAAAGGGCCTCGAACTCGTGTTCGCCCTGCCGACGGGCCTGCCGGCAACACTCGAAGGCGACCCGATGCGGCTCGGCCAGGTGCTGCTCAATCTGGGCAACAACGCCGTCAAGTTCACCGAACGCGGCGAGATCGTGGTCAAGGTCGACGTGGTCGAGTGCACCGCAGCCGACGTGCTGCTTCGCTTCGAGGTGTGCGACAGCGGCATCGGCATCGGCGCCGAGCAGCAGCAGCGGCTGTTCCAGCCCTTTGCGCAGGCCGACAGTTCGACCAGCCGGCGCTACGGCGGCACCGGCCTCGGCCTTGCGATCAGCAGCCATCTGGTCCGGATGATGGGCGGCGAGATCGGACTGAGCAGCACGCCGGGCCACGGAAGCCGCTTCCATTTCACGGCGCGCTTCGGGTTGCCGCCCCAACAGGCAGCGAGCCCCTCGCGGACAGCCCGGCTCCAGGGTGTGCGCGTGCTGATCGCCGATGACAACGAGGTCGCCCGCGCGTTGCTGGTCGAGATGACGCGAAGTTTCGGGATGCTGCCCGAAGCGGTGCCGGACGGCCTGGCGGCGTTGAGGACGATCGAGCGTGCCGACGCCGAAGACCAGCCCTTTCAGCTGCTGCTGCTGGACTGGAAGATGCCCGTGGCGGACGGCGTCGAGTGCGTGGCGGGACTGGCGCAAACGCGACTGCGCCACCCTCCCCCCGTGGTGCTGATGCTGACAGCCTTCAGCCGCGACGAAGTCACGCGCCGGTTGGTCGCGCAGGATCTGGCAGCGGCGGCGACGTTGATGAAGCCGGTGACGCCGTCCACGCTGCTGGACACCTGCATGGGCGCGTTGCAGCTGCCGCGGGAACAGGTGCTGCGAAGCCAGCGGCGTGACGACGCCCTGCAGCAGCACCGTGCGAGCGTGGCTGGCGCGCGCATCCTGCTCGTCGAGGACAACCCGATCAACCAGGAACTGGCACGCGACCTGCTGACCCGGGCCGGTGTCGTTCTTGCCACGGCCGACAACGGCCAGCAGGCGCTGGAGCAGCTCGAACGCGAGGATTTCGATCTCGTGCTGATGGATTGCCAGATGCCGGTGATGGACGGCTACGCCGCCACGCGGGTGCTGCGCCAGCAGGCACGCTGGCGCGACCTGCCGGTGATCGCCATGACGGCCAACGCCATGGTCGGTGACCGGGAGAAGGTGCTGGCCACGGGCATGAATGACCACGTCGCCAAGCCGATCAAGGTCGACGAGCTGTTCGCCACCTTGTCGCGCTGGATCCGGCCTGCGGCACGCGGCATCGACCTGGATGCCGCGCGTACAGCGCTCGGCGACGCCGCGCTGTACGCGCGGATTGCCGGCATGTTCGTCGAGCGCGAAAGCGGCTTCGTCGATCGTTTCACCGCAGCGCGCAGCGCCGCCGACCACGCCGCCATGAGCCGGCTGGCCCACGACCTGAAGAGCCTCGCCGCTACGTTGGGCGCGCATGTGCTGTCGCAGGCCGCTGCCGCGCTGGAACAGGCCTGCGCGGACCCGACCTCCGCTGGGCTCGACGCGCTGCTCGAGCGCGTCGGCATGGAACTCGAGGTATCCCTGGCCGCGTTGCGCTCGGTCTCGGGTGGCGAGGGGCGCGCAAGCGCCAGCAGACAGACCTCGTAGCGCCCGGGCGATGCGCGGGGGACTTCGCGCCGTACAGGCAAAGAGTCGGAGCGCCTGCTGTCGGCTCAGGCCGGCTTGAGTTGCTGAAGCAGGGTCAGGCGAACACGTCGCGTGACTGCACCTCGTCGAGCTGCATGTCGCCGATGGCGGGGCAGACGCAGGCATCGAGCCAGCGCACGGTCTGGGCCACGTTGCCGCGCGACCGATAGAACAGCGTCTCGTCGACCCAGCGCTCGGCGAAGGTGCGGAAGCACAGGCGGCGCGCGTCGGCGGCCCTTTGCTCTGTCGACTGCGCCCGCTTGGCTTTGGCCGCGCTCTGCCCGCGCTCCAGCAGCGCGCGCGGTTCCCCATGGCGGTCACGCGCTTGCTTGATGGTGAAGGCCGGGTAGGCGCCGATCGTCACCTTCTCGCGCTTGCCGTCGAGGTGGTACTTGAAGCGCCAGGTCTTCGAGCCCGACGGCATGACCTCAAGTAGCAGGCCGCCGCCATCGGTCAGGTCGCAACGCTTGTCCTTCGGCCTCGCGTTGTCGATCGTCGCGGGCTTCAGGACGTAGTTGATGTGTCGCATGCGGGGCCACCGTCGCCCCGGTGGCCCCACATGTGGCCCCGTCCCGATGCGATGTCAAGAAACCGTCCGGGACCTGAAAGGACAAAAACCCCAGTCGAATCCGCGATCTGGGGTTTCTGTTGCGACCATCCGGGACGTCCGGAGACGCCCCGGGACCGCCTCACATGTGGTCGATCAGTACATGGAAACCGCGTCCAAGCCGTTGTTGGATAACGATTCTTCCCTTCAGAGGTTTGCCCGTTTCCCAATCCATTTCCCACTGGAAACGAGCAGTCTCACGCCGGTTCAGAACGTCTCACGCCAGACCTCGACCACCGAACTCTAGCAGTTGGCCGGTTCTCTCTGTGTGCTCGCGACGCTGATCTTGGAGCTTGGCAACTGCTGCCTGTGCACTTCGGCCAAGTGATGAATCTGGTCTGCCAGGTACTGCAGCGCCCTCCTCCGCTCCTCTGCCAGTTCGTGATGGTGGTACGCCGCCGTCGTCGGGTTGCGTTCCTTGTGGGCCAGCAGAAGTTCGACCACATCGCGACTGAAGCCATGCTCGCGCAAGAGCGTTGCGCCCGTCGCTCGCAGGCCGTGCGGAGCGAAGTCGTCGACGCCGAAGTCGAGTCGCTTGAAGAGGTGGTTCAACGTGACGTCGGCGATCGGGACCGAACGTCTGCACAGCGATGGGAAGACGTAGCCCTCGGCCACGCCGGTGACCGCTCGCAGCAGTTGCAGCAGTTCGACCGCCTGGCGCGGCAGGTACACGCGGTGGGGACGCTTCATCTTCATGCGCGCGGCCGGAATCTCCCAGACGGCTCGCTCGAGGTCGAACTCAGCCCACTGGGCACGCAGGACCTCGGACTTGCGGCACATGCTGTAGGCGAGCAGCTTCGCCGCAGCGATCGTGACGAAGCGAGCGCCCTGCTTCTCAATGGCGCACCAGAACGCACCCAGCTCAGCTTCTCGCAGATGCCGGTAGTGTCTTGCGGGCGGCACCTGCACCACTCCGCGCAACGGCAGCGCCGGGTTGACCTCGACGATGAGCTTCTGAATCGCGTAGTTGTAGATCTGCTGGATGATCACCCGCACGCCTTCGGCGGTGTTCGGAGTCATCGTCAGCGGCTCGATAGTGCGAAGCACGTCGACCGGTCGCACGCTTGCGAGCGGCTTTGGGCCGATCAACGGCCAGACGAAGCGTTCCAGCCTCGACAGGATCTGCGCGCGGTAGGTCGCCGATCTTGTCGTCATGCGCTCCTCAACCCAGCGCTTCGAGAACGCTTCGAAGTCGTCGGCGCGACGCCTGGCCATCGACGACAGATCGCGTCGCTCCTTCACCTGCTGCCGTCGGGCGACGGCAGGGTCGAGTCCCCGCTCGAGCATCGAGCGGTAGCGCTGATGCTGGTCTCTTGCATCGGCGATCCCGATCTCGGGAAAGGTGCCGATGCCCACATCGCATCGCGCGCCGGCGTAGCGGTACTGGAAGCGCCAGGCCTTGGTGCCGCCGGGGGACACCACAAGGTGCAGGCCTGCGCCGTCGGTCAGCTTGTACGGTCTTGTCCTGGGTAACGCATTGGTGATCTGGATGGGGGTCAGTGCGTGGTTCTGGTGTCGCATCGGTGAACGGTCGATCATGAGTTTTGGAGCCTCAGTGTTCGGGTCACCCAACGAGACATCGCCCGCTCCTCATTCGGCCTGCGCCGGCGTGGGCAGCTTGAGAGATGGGCTGCAGTTATATACAGTACGTTCGTCGCAAGCTACAGATTGGACAAGGCGATGAGCAAGCCACAGGACCGCACTGTCTCTCGAAGGACCGATGGCACTTGGCAGAACAAGAGGCAAGACGCGGAACGCGCCTCCTCGGTCCACACCACCCAAGCCAAGGCCGAGGAAGCAGCCCGGCGAATGCTGGGCAACCAGGGTGGCGGCGAACTGACGACGATGGGCGTCAAGGGCAAGATCGTCAGCAAGGACACGATCAAGCCCGGCAACGATCCCCACCCTCCTCGCGACACCGAGCACTGACCTGCAGCAGCGCCCGGCGATCTAGCCGGGCTCGCGTGTGGCTCTTCGCCTCAGGGCCGCATCCGAGACTGCAGTACGGCGCGCGGTAGGCGCGTCCGGTCAGTGCGTCATTTCGTTTGTTGCGAGTTTCGTTTGTTTCGCTTAAGATCGCGTCATCGAACCCGATCCGGATCACGCCATGACCCACACCCCCACTCTGGAAACCACGCTGCCGGCCGAGCGCGAGGTCGCTGCGGCCGTGGAGAGCCAGCGTGCGCTGGCGGCCTACCTGAGCACGCAGTTCGAGACCCAGCGCATTCAGATCTTCGACGCGAAGAACCAGGCCCATCAGGTCGAGCTCCCCACGTCAGCGCTGCGCTTGCTGGTCGACATCCTGTCGGAGCTTGCCGAGGGCAATGCGGTCAAGGTCGTGCCGATCCACGCCGAGCTGACGACGCAGGAAGCTGCCGACATGTTGAACGTGTCGCGCCCTCACCTCGTCAAGCTGTTGGAGGGCGGTGCCCTGCCGTTCCACAAGACCGGCAAGCACCGGCGCATCCGCTTCGCTGACCTGATGAGCTTCAAGGCCGCGCAGGATCGTGCGAGCGCTCAGGCGATGGAGGAACTCGCGAAGCAGGCCCAGGAGCTTCAGCTGGGCTACGAATGAGGAGTTCGCCGTTCACCGCGGTCTACGACGCCTGCGTGCTGTACCCGGCACCGCTGCGCGACTTCCTCATGTGGCTCGGCTTGTCCGGACGTTTTCGCGCGCGCTGGAGTGCCCAGATCCACGACGAGTGGAAGCGCAACCTGCTGAAGAACCGACCGGACATTGCGGTCGAGCAACTCGATCGCACCTCCGCGCTGATGGACCGAGCGATTCCTGACGCGCTGGTCACCGGGCACGAAGTCTTGATCGAAGGCCTGGCCCTTCCCGACCCGGATGACCGGCACGTCCTCGCGGCCGCGATCCGCTGCCACGCCAGCGTGATCGTGACGTTCAACGAACGTGACTTTCCGGCCGACGTGCTGGGGTCGTTCGGGCTCGAAGCTCAGCACCCGGACCTGTTCGTCGAGAACCTCTTCGATCTCGACCAAGCCGCGGTGGTCGCCGCTGCACAGCGGCAGCGACAGCAGTTGAAGAACCCGCCGATCGACGTCGATCGGTACCTCGACATCCTGCTTCGGCAGGGCCTCACGCAGACGGTGAAGGGTCTCGCCGGGTTTCGAGGTGTCCTGTGAACAGCGGCGAAGGCGTCACCGGGACTGAACGACACGGCTGAGCGACCTCTATGAAATTCTTCTCCCCGCCCCGCGAGAATTTCTTCCGTCCGCTCACGCACGACAACCGCGAGCTGTGCGCCGCCGTGCTGCGCGCGCTGCACGAGCGGGTCCATGGGGCCAACGCCGACTACGCGGAGACCTTGACCCGCGACGTGGTGATCGAGGTTGTGCTGCGCGCCCTCGCCGACCCCATGCTGCGTGCGCTCGTCTTCGAAGCGGGACAGCCGGTGCGGCCCGAGGACGAGCGCGCCTACGCCAGCGACCTGCTGCGCAAGCTCAAGGAACATGCGTGGCTGGAGGACTACCGTGATCCCATCGATCTGAAGCCCACGCTTAAGCTCAGTCGCGCAGGCAAGGCCTTCAGCGAAACCTTCGCCGACCTCGATGACTCGCGCACCAAGACCCGACAGCGAAACATGCGCTCGGCGCGCAAGGCGCTTGCCGCCTTCATCGCCACGCGCGACGCAGACGAATTGCTGGACGCCCATGAGTTCGCGAGCCGTGTCGTGCAAGACCTGCAGGACGACATCGAGTACTTCCGCCAACTGATCCAGAGCCTGACCCGCGAGGCCCTGGCGCAGAAAATCGCGTGGAGCGAGTTCAACGAGTTCATCGAGAAGCGCTTCGCGCGTGAGTACGCTGTGCGTCTGGTGGCCGACTCCGCCGAGCGCCACCGTGGCCAGATCATTGAAGCGTTGGACCAGGTTCGGGCGCTCGAGACGGAGCACCGCGCCCTGGCTGATGGCAACTTGCTGCAGCGGGCCCCCTGGCTGGAGCAGGAACTGCTGGGCCGCAGCCCGCTGCTATGGCTCGCCGACCGCATCGAAAGCATGGTTGAGGCGGCATGCAGCTTGAAGCTGCCGATGCTGCGCTCCGAGATGAACAACTACGTGCGGCGCTTCACGAGCCTGCTGCGGCAGGCGCTGTCGCTGGACTACGGCGCGGAGTCGGCTCTGGGCCGCACCATGTCATGGCTGAAGGAACGGCCCGAAACTGAGCGTGGCGCCCTGCTGGACGCGCTGGCAAGCCGCCTTGCCACCTGTGAGTCTCGTTTGCCCGGCGGCGTGCTCCGCTGGACGGTGCATGACCGTGAGGCCAGCTACGCGGCGCAAGCCCCGCTGGTGGTGGACGACGAGAGTCGGCTTGCTGCCGTCCTGCGCCGCGCAGAGGCCGAAGCCTTCGCCTTCAGCGACGGCGACGTGCTGCAGCGCCTGCTGCCCTTGCTGGAACAAGGCCCCGTCAGCCTGGACGCCTTGCCGGTCGAGAACGCGGCGGATGCCGTGCGTGTGCTGCATGCGGTCGGCGCGGCACGTTCGGCCGAGGGCCGCGAGCTGCGCGTGCGCGCCCGCAAGTCCGGCGAGCAGATGCGCAACGAGTTCTTCGCGGCGGACAACTACGTGCTGGACGCTCGAGCCGCAGGCACGACCGAGTCTTCGTCCAGATGACGCAGTCGCTCTCTCACTTCATCGAACAACGGCTCGCGCTTGAGGGCGTCGGCAACGTCAAGCCGGCCCGGTTTGCCGAACTGGCCGGCCGCCTCCTGGCCACGGGTGTGCTCTGGCGCGACTACTCGCAACCGGAAGCCCGGCACTACGACGACGCACTGCAGTGCGAGCAATTGCTGCGCGAGTGGTTCGGCTGCATGGGATTCGTGCTCGCTCACGACCCTGACGCGAGGCTGCTGCGCCTCTATCCGCCAGGCGAAGGCGGCGGCGAGGATGACGAGGACGGCGTGAAGCGCTTGCGTGCCCGTCTGTCGCGCGACTTCGTGGCCGCGGTGATCGCGCTGCGCTTCCTGTACACCGAGGCGTTGACGGGCCGGCGGCCGCTGATCGATGAGCGGCTCGCTATCAGCCTGGAGGACTTGTCGCAGGCCGTCGTGTCCCTGCTCGCGCACCGGCTTCCGGCCTCCATCACCGAGCGAATGGGGCTGCTGCGCGACCTGCGCAAGCACCGCGTCCTGCACTTCGTGGAGGGCGACGATGCGGGTGACATGCAGATGGGCCTTGCCGTGCTGCGGCCTGTGATGAGCTTCGTCAGTGACGAAGCCATGGAAGATGCACTGAGGACGGCGAGCACAAAGGTACCGATGCCCGCGCCTGTCGAGGATGCAGCGCCGTGAAGGTCGGTAAGCTTCTGACTTGGCACTGGGGTTCGCTCGAAGACCGTGAATGGGTTTTTGCCGACACCGTGCTGCTCACCGGCGAGTCGGGATCGGGCAAATCCACCCTGCTTGACGCTATCCAGACGGTGTTGACGGCCGCGCACCAGCATCTGGTGCAGTTCAACGTAGGCCAGGATGAATCGACGCAGAGCCGCCGCGGCGGCAAGGAGCCGCGCACGCTGGCGGCCTACGCCCTGGGTCAGCAAGCCGACGGTGTGTTCCTGCGCTCGCGCTGCACGAGTTACGCGGCCGTTGTGTTCGAGCCTTCGGAGATGGCCAGCGAGCAGGCGGCGGCGTTCACGGCATTGGTCGGCGTGGAAGCTTTCGAGGAGGGGCGGCGGGCCACGCTGCAAGGCCAACCGCAGTTCTTCATCGTGCGCCGGGCTTTGTCCTTGAGCGACTTGGCGCGGCGCAGCGGCGAGGCCCTGGTCGCCTTGCCGCTACCACTCAAGGAGTTGTACCTGCAGCTGCAACACCGCTTGCAGGCCCAAGACAGCAACGCCAAGGAGACCGTGGTTCAGCGCTTTGCGGACAAGGGCGGCTACCTGCAGCACTTGTACGGCGCGCTCATGGGCAAGACCGCCGTGGGCGAGAACGAGGCTGTGCGAGCGGCCAAGTCCATCGTGAAGGCGATGGCCTACAAGGAACTGGGCAACGTCAACGACCTGGTGCGTGACGAGATCCTGGAGCCGCACGACTTCAGCCGTGACCTCGACAAGATGCGCGAGCTGATGCGCTCCATCACGGGCCTTAAAGTCGAGGCTGAACGTCTGCAAACGAACCTCGACCGGCTCGACGCCGCCGGCGAACGCGCTGACGCCGTGCTCGAAGAAGCTCGGCGCTTCGTCGTTACCACCATCGCGCACGCGTTGCGCGTGCACAGCGAGGTCCGGGACGACCTCGCCTCGGTGCGGCGTCAAATTGCGACGCAGACCAAGAAGCAAGGGCAGTCGGCCGACAAGCTGGCGTCGCTCGACGCACAAGACCTCCAGCTGCGGGACCAACTCGGTTCAGTGAATCAGCGCCTCGCGGGAAGCGATGTGGCGCAGAAGAAGAGTGCCCTGGAGAACCAGATCACCCTGCAGTCCGACCAGTTCCGCCTGCACTGGAGCCGTGCGCAGGAAGCTGCCCGTGGGATCGCCGCGATGGCGGAGAAGTTGGAGCAGTTACTGGCGCTCGACCTGTCCGCAGTCCCCACACTGGCCGCCGCTGTCCAGGCGCTGGCGCCAACAGCCTCGGCCGTTCTGAAGCCATGGCCGGCCATGGCGCACGCCTACGCTCGATCGGCGCGGCTCGACGTGGAACTCCCGGCATTCGAGCTGGAAGTCTTCGACGCCCACCTGGCGACGCTGCAGCGCGGCATCCACGACGGCGACCAGTCGGTGCAGGGTGCCGTGGTGCAGGCGCTCGCCGAGGTGGGGGTAAGCATGAAGGCCATGCAGGACGAGACCGAACAGCGCGACGCCGAGCTGCGGCAACTGCAGGCCGGTCGCAGCGTGGCGCCGCGCGACACGCACGAGGCCGTGGCGCTGATCGAGCGCGATCTCCCGCAGGCGCGCCCTCACCTGTTGGCCCAGTTGGTGGAGCCGTGTACCGGCAGCCGGTGGCAGAACGCGATCGAGGGCTACATGGGAGGCGACCGCTTCGCCATCATCGTCGAGGCGGGGGAGGAAGCGCGCTGTGCGCGCCTGGTGAAACAACGCTTCCCGGTGCGTTCACCCAAGGTCGTGCAAGGCCGCAAGGCCTTGGAAGACACCCAGGGTCGGCAGCTCGAGGCCCGCGCCGTGCTGCATGAGCTGGTGTGCAGGCATCCAGTCGCCAACGCTTTTCTGATGGCGCAGTACGGCCGGGTGCGCAAGGTCGACACCGAAGAGGAGTTGGCGCGCACGCCACAGGGCCTGATGGAGGAAGGTCTGGGCAGTCGCGGCTACGGCATGTTCGCCTGCCGCGAACCGGACGAGAAGCTGGCCTTCGGTGAAGCGGCGCGGCAGCGTCGGCGGCAGTGGTGCGAGAACGAACTCACGCGCCTGACTCACGAGCAACGAACGCTGCAGATGCTCGACCAGTCCTTGAAGGCCGTCGCGCGCATGTTCAACGGCGCAGCATTCACACCGCTGACGCCTCTGCTGCTGTCGGTACTGGAAAGCCAGGCGCAGCACACAGCCGCCGAGCGAGCGCTGAGTGCGCTGGACTTGTCTTCGATCGAAGGCCTGGAGGGCGAGCGCCGGTCACTGAGCGACCGCATCGACGCTATCAAGCGCCAGCGCGACGAAGAGCTGGAGCAGGTCGGTGCTGCGAAGAAGGAACTCGGCGATCTGCACCGTCGCGAGCAGACGCTGGAACAACGCCGTCCGGAGCTGGAGATCGCGTGCACCAACGCCACCGTCTGGGCCACCCGATTTGCAGCTGCCGTGCCGCAACTGGCCACCGAGCCTCAACTGGTCGCCGACGCCCAGACCCTTGCAGGCGAAGCGGAGACCAGCGTGGACGCGCTGCGCCACCGCGTGCAGAGCCTGCGCGAGAACCTGCCTCGAACGCTGCGAGAGCTGCAGCACGCCGTCGGCACCTACCTGAGCGGCGCGCGCGACGACAGCGAGCGTTTCGCGTGGATCGATCCACCACGCAACATCGACCGCATCGAGGAGCTGCTGCCGGCGGTTTTCCAGACGCGCGAAGCCATCGCCGTGCAGTCGCAGCGCCAGCGCGCCATCGGCCTGGCCGAGAACGCTAAGCTGCTGCAGGAGGCCGAGCGCAGCTTCAACCACGTCTTCACCAGCAGCTTCTGCTTCAAGGTGCGTGATGACGTGAGGCAAGGTGCCGCCACCTTGCAGCGGCTGAACCGGCATCTGCAGGACATCCGTTTCGGGCAGGACAGCTTCAAGCTGGAGTGGGACTGGATACCGCGGATGCAGAGCTACTGCGAGTTCTTCGATGCTGTCGAAGGCGCCGTGGAAGGACTGGAACACGACCGCGGTTCGATCTTCGAGTCGCCGCGGCTCAGCGACGCGCAGCGCGCGACCGCGGAGGACATCCGCCGACTGCTGCTCGCCAATGACCAAGGCGCCAGCGAACGCGCGCTCAAAGAGCTGGCCGACTACCGCAACTACCGCCGCTACGACATCGTGCGCACCAGTCCGGTGGGCACGACGCGGCTGTCCACCTGGGGCACGGGTTCGGGCGGCGAGCTGGAGACACCGTTCTACGTCGTGCGCTCGGCGGTGCTCGCTCATGCTCTTGGTCACTTCGGGCGAGAGCGGCGCGGAGCTCCGGCATTGCGGCTGATGCTCAGCGACGAGGCCTTCTCGAAGATGGACGAGTCTCGCTCGCGCAGCGTGCTGAAGTTTTTGTCGCAGACGTTGGGGTTGCAGCTCGTGGTCGCCATGCCGACCTCGAAGTCCGGCGCGGTGAAGCCGGAGTTCGACAAGGAGTTCACCTTCTCCAAGGTGCTGGCGCGTCGCCAGATTGGAGAGGTGTTCCAGGAACTGTTCATCAGTGAAGTGCAGGAGAAAACGTTGCATCGCGATGCTCTGGCGCGCCTGTGGGACGCACACGCGGCCGAGGCCCGCGAGGCCGCACGCATCGAATGGAGTGCGAGCCGAGCTTCATCGAATGGCTCTGGCACGCACGGCGACGAGGCCAAGGCGTGAACATGCCACTCACGTCGGCTCCGACGCGGTCGCCTGCCAGCGCACTGGCCGTCCACCCCTTCCTCCAGCGCGTCGCGAGAGCCCTTCTTGCCAAGGCGGAACGAAGTGCCGGTGAGGGCCCCGTGCGACTGTCGCTCGATCAGAAGACCGCACCCGAACTGCACAGCGCGGCAGATGCCGACCAGTCGCAGCTGCTGGTCATGCTGCTCGACGATCTCTGCGAGACGGGTTGGGTCGCGCTGCGCATCGAACCGTCACGCCCCTTCGCCACCTTCACGGAGCGCAAACCAAGACTCGAGCTTTGCCACTTCGACGAACTCGCAAGCTGGGCGGGATACACGCCGCAGGCCATGCGCTGGCAGCGGCGGTGGTTGGCACACCTGGCAGCGCAATGGACGGCCGGTTCGGTCACATCGGTCGGGACGGTACCTGCCGACCCGCAGTTGGTCCTCGACTACTTGGCTCGCAGCCCGCTGACACAGTTGGAGGGTCTTGATCTCGCGGAGGCGACCAGAAGCCTGTCAGCATTGATCGAGCTATGCCGGGCGGGCCGCCCGATGGCCCTGCGCGAGGCTTCAGCGCGGGTCTTTCAGGGGCGCTCCAAGCTGCTGGATAGCCGGGGCGAACTGCTGCGCCTGCTCGGAGCCAGTGCGGGGCAGTTCTTCGAGCCGCCGATCCAATTGCTGCTGGCGCTGCCTCGCGACGAAGGCTTTGCGGACGTGCTCTTCATCGAGAACCTGGTGACCTTCGAGCGCATGGCGGACGCACGCGCGCAGGTCTGGGACCGCAGCCTTCTCGTGTATGCCGCTGGTTTCCGGGGCAGCGCACGCCGGCTGCGGTCGCGGCAAGGTTGTCGCTTGTATGTGCGCACGCCCTCGCCACACACGGACGTGTCAGCGGTGGAGTCCTGGCTCTTCGGTGCAGCGGATGTGCCGGTAACCTTCTTCGGCGATCTCGACTTCTCGGGCATGCAGATCCTGGTCAACTTGCGCGAGGTCTTTCCGGGTGCGTGTGCCTGGCAGCCAGGCTATCGCATCCTCGTGCACAGCCTGAGTCAAGGCGGTGGTCACCTGCCGCAGCAAGCGCTGAAAGCCCAGCAGGCCGACCCGGGTGAGACCGGCTGCGCGTACGCGGACCGAGAGCTGCTGCCGGCCATGCGACATCACGGCCGCTTCGTCGATCAGGAGTCTTTCGACTACGAACAACTGCAGTCGACCACAGAAGGTGTGTAGCGCAGCAAGGAGCAGCGTAGCTGAAGTGACGGGACGAGCATTGCCGGGCTGGAGTCGAAACGGTGCCCAACGACGTGCCGTTTCGATTGGAAGGGTCCAGACCGATGGAGAAAAGTGTGAGCCATCCGAAGCTCTTCACCCTCACCGCCATCCACCAACATCCCCGGCCCCGCCACTGAACGCCGTGTCGCCAAGGCGGCGACACAGGACGTCAGCGAATCAGATCAAGCACTTATGCGACGCCGTGAGACGCACTGGGACGCAGTGATCAGCTCATTTGGTCGATCATCACTTGACCGAATCCCGAGCACGACACCTGCGTCGCACCTTCCATCAGTCGCGCGAAGTCGTAGGTGACCTTCTTCGAGGCGATCGACTTCTCCATCGAGGCGATGATCAGATCGGCCGCCTCGGTCCAGCCCATGTGGCGCAGCATCATCTCGGCCGAGAGGATCTCGGAGCCCGGGTTGACGTAGTCCTTGCCGGCGTACTTGGGCGCGGTGCCGTGGGTGGCCTCGAAACAGGCCACCGAGTCGGACAGGTTGGCGCCCGGGGCAATGCCGATGCCGCCGACCTGCGCGGCCAGCGCGTCGGAGATGTAGTCGCCGTTGAGGTTCAGCGTCGCGATCACCGAGTACTCGGCCGGGCGCAGCAGGATCTGCTGCAGGAAGGCGTCGGCGATCGAATCCTTGACGATGATGTCCTTGCCCGTCTTCGGGTTCTTGAACTTGCACCACGGGCCGCCGTCGATCAGCTCGGCGCCGAACTCGTTGCGCGCCAGCGCATAAGACCAGTCGCGGAAGCCGCCCTCGGTGAACTTCATGATGTTGCCCTTGTGCACGATGGTCACGTTGGGCTTGTCGTTGTCGATCGCGTACTGGATCGCCTTGCGCACCAGGCGCTCGGTGCCTTCGCGCGAGACCGGCTTGATGCCGATGCCCGAGGTGTTCGGGAAACGGATCTTCTTGACACCCATCTCGTCGATGAGGAACTTGATCAGCTTCTTCGCCTTGTCCGACTCGGCCTCGTACTCGATGCCGGCGTAGATGTCTTCCGAGTTCTCGCGGAAGATGACCATGTTGGTCTTCTCGGGCTCCTTCACCGGGCTGGGCACGCCCTTGAAGTACTGCACCGGGCGCAGGCAGACGTAGAGGTCGAGTTCCTGGCGCAGCGCCACGTTCAGCGAACGGATGCCGCCACCCACCGGCGTGGTCAGCGGGCCCTTGATCGACACCACGTACTCGCGCAGCACCTCGAGCGACTCGGCCGGCAGCCAGACGTCAGGACCGTAGACCTTGGTGGCCTTCTCGCCGGCGTAGATCTCCATCCAGTGGATCTTCTTCTTGCCGGCGTAGGCCTTGGCCACCGCGGCGTCGACCACCTTGATCATCACCGGCGTGATGTCGAAGCCGGTGCCGTCACCCTCGATGTACGGAATGATCGGGTTCGCCGGCACGTTCAACGAATAGTCGGCGTTGACGGTGATCTTCTGCCCGCCTTCGGGCACCTTGATGTGTTGGTACATGGAGAGTCGCTCCGGAAGGGGCTGAGGGGTCGTATCGGAAGATGGAATTCTATTCCACGGTGTCTGTCAACCGACTGACGCGAGCCGGCGTTTCATGCGGGCCTCCAGAGGGAGGTTGGATCCAACACTAAACCAAAGGTAAATGAAAATGACCAAGTTCCTGGCCGCTCTGATCGCCGCCTTCTTCGCTGTTGGCGCCTACGCCGCCGACAAGAAGGCCGAGGCCGCCAAGCCCGCCGCTTCCGCCGCCGCGAAGAAGGAAGACAAGGCCGCCGCCAAGCCGGCCGACAAGGCTGCGAAGCCGGCCGAGAAGGCAGCTTCGAAGTAATTCGGACGAGCCGGCGCATGCCGGCCTGACCGATGTCGGGATCCTTCCCGGCCACAACGCCCGGTGCACCCCACCGGGCGTTGTCGTTTCACGGCGCCGCCGTCAGAACGGCAGGCAGAAGTCGCTGCCCATCGCCGTGGCGATACCATGGGCCAGCGCCCAGCCCGAGGCGCCGGCGAGCATCAACCCGGCCGCCCGCACCGCCAGCACCTGGGCCTGGCCGGCGTGGCGCCCGGCGAGGCGCAGCCACAGCGCCGGGCCAAGCCACAGGCCGAGCGCCGAAGCGGCAGCGAACAGCGCCATCAGCAACGCCCCTTCGACCGGGCCGTTGCCCAGCGCCGCCACCACCAGCGCGGACTGCAGCAGGCCGCAAGGCAGCGCCACCCACAACGACCCAGCGGCTGCCGCGCCGGCCGGCCCCTGCATCCAGATCACTCGCTTGCCGCCGGCCCCGTTGCGGCCGAAGTTCTCCACCCACGCCGGCTGGCGCCCGCGGATCAGCAACCACAGACCCAGGGCCAGGGCGGCCACCTGCAGCAGCGTCCACAGTGGCCGCAGCACCGCCATCTGGGCGCCTTGCGAGGCCAGCCAGGAGACACTGCCGGCCGCCAGCGCGCCACCGGCGGCATAGCTCACCAGCCGCGCGGCGTGGAAGGACAGCGTGCTCGCCTCCTGCGCGGCGCCGCCGGCACAGCCGCGCACGATGCCTGTGCACGCCGCGCCGCACATGGCGGCGCAATGCGGGGCACCGGCCAGCCCCATCAGCAGGGCGGTGGCGGCCAGGGCGGTGTTCATGCCCTAGATGATGCGCGAGAAGCGTTCGCGTGTGCGATCGGCCTGCAGGTGCTTGTCGAACACCATCGCGACGCTGCGGATGAAGTACCAGCCCAGCGCGGTGACCTGGATCGCCGCCGGTTCGATCTCGACCAGGCCGGATTCCTGCAAGGCGCGAAGCTGTTCGAGTTCGGCCGCGAAATGCTTGCGCACGTCGATCAGGTGCGCGAGTTCGATCGACTCGAACTCGAGCCGGCCCTGGCACATGATGGCCATGATGACGGCGCGGCGCAGCAGGTCCTCGCGCGTCAGCGCCAGGCCGCGCACGACCGGAAACTGGCCCTGGTTCACCGCGTCGTAGTACTCGGGCAGCGTCTTCGCGTTCTGGCTGTAGGTGGCGCCGACGCGCCCGATCGACGACACGCCCAGTCCGATCAGGTCGCAGTCGGGCTGCGTGCTGTAGCCCTGGAAGTTGCGGTGCAGGCGCCCTTGCCGCTTGGCCGCCGCCAGCGAGTCGCCGGGCAGCGCGAAGTGGTCCATGACGATGTACTGATAGCCGTGGCCGACGAAGCCGGCGATC
>NZ_CALRZC010000065.1:0-35855 GCF_943372545.1 Variovorax sp. YR752
GAGCCACACCAGACCGTCGTTGCGCGACGATGCACCGCCAACGCGCGACGACCGCCTCACGTAGCCTCGACCTCCATGCCCGCCACCTTCTACGCCCTGCTCGCCATCGCGCTGTGGGCCACGCTCGCCACCTTCGGCACCGCGCTGTCCCACCTGCCGCCGTTCCTCCTGACCGGGCTGGCGCTGATCATCGGCAGCGTGCCGAGCTGGCCGCTGGTGCTGCGCGACCGCCGCGCCTGGCGCGTGCCGCCGCGCACGCTGGCGCTCGGGGTGTACGGCCTCTTCGGTTTTCACTTCCTGCTGTTCATCGCGCTGCGGCACGCGCCGCCTGTCGAGGCCAACCTCGTCAACTACCTCTGGCCGCTGCTCATGGTGGTGCTCGCGCCGGTGCTGCTGCCGGGCGTGTCGCTGCGCCCGCTGCACGTGGTGGCGGCGCTGCTGGGCTTCGCAGGTGCGGCCATCGCGATCCTCGGTGCGCGCAGCGGCGGCGCTGCGCTTTCCGGCGCACCCGCCACGTACTGGGGCTTCCTGCCCGCGGCCGGCTCGGCCTTCATCTGGGCCAGCTACTCGCTGTGGACGAAGCGCGTCACGCCCTTCCCGACCTCGGCCATCGGCCTGTTCGGGCTGGTGTCGGGTGTGCTCTCGCTGGCCTGCCATGCGCTGCTGGAGCCGTCGGTGCCGCTGTCGGCCAAAGACTGGCTGCTGGTCGCGCTGTGCGGCCTCGGCCCCTTGGGCGCGGCCTTCTTCGTGTGGGACATGGCGCTCAAGCGCGGCGATGCGCGGCAGATCGGCATCCTCAGCTACCTCACGCCGCTGGCCTCCACCGCGCTGCTGCTGGCCGTGACCGGCCGGGCGCTCACGGCCAGCATCGCGCTGGCGGCGGCGCTCATCATCTCGGCCGCGGTGATGGGCACGCGTGCGAAATGAGACAAATCAGGGCGATGCCCGACAGAGCTTGTCGTTTTTTGTGGCTAGAGTGGAGGCTCAGGAAAAAGGAGTCACCCCCATGGATCAGAAGAACAAAAAGACCGAGGATTTCGAGATCACGCCCAAGCTGGTGTTCGACATGAACCTGGCGCTGTACCTCGACCTGGTGGCCGCGCTGGAGGGCGCGGGCGCCGTCACCTACCGGCAGATGGCCGCGCGGGTCCTGAACATCAGCATGGACGCCCGCACCGACGGCGACACCAACCTGTCGACCGTGCTCGAAGGCATCGCCCAAGGCTTTGCAGGCCACGGCGACGGCCTCTCGATCGAACTTCTGAAGGCCGCGCGCGGGCTGCGGGAGGACGATGCGATGGGGGATATTCCGATGCGGCCGGTCGACGATTGAGCTGTCGGCTGCGGCTTCGATCGGCCGGCGGCCGATACGCCGCGCAATCGGCGGGGCAAGGCGACGCTGCCGCCTTCACCGCTCATGGCGACTTCTTGATGGGCGAAGGCCGCCCCAACCGTTCCAGTACCTCCTGCGGCCAGATGACCTTGCGCATGGTCATGTGGCTGATCCAGTTGCACAGTGCCCACACAGTGAAGAACGGCAACGTCACAGGAAAAAGGAGCAGGAAAAGAACGGTCGGAAAACGGTTCGTTCTCCACCACCAGCCCAGCTTGGGTCCGAACGGACTGACCACGCCCATGCTTTGCCACAGGTTTCGGGGACGCTCGAAGATTTGAAGCTGCTCGCCCTGCGGAACACCAGGCCCCCCGTCTTCCATGAAGCGACGGATGTGCTCCCACAGCATCGGCACGGTGTACTCGCCCATGCCCAGGCTGTTGCCCACATCGAATTCATCAAGCAGGCGGCCTTCTTTTTCGTCGGGCTTGCGGTAGTCCCGCACCACCAGCGTCAGGCTGTGCAGGCGCGAGAGGGCCCGACCTGTGGATGCCAACGTCACACGGTGTTCGGCCGTGATGCAAGCCCAGTCGTATTCCACCGCCTGCAGCGCGATGGGTTTGAGGCGCAGGCGCTGCCATCCGCTGTCGGCAGAACCGTCGAGCGGCGGAAACAGGCGATAGACCTTGCGGTGCTTGCGGTCGAAGACGGTCGGCTCGTCCTCAGGGGCAAAGAGGTCCATGCGCAAGAAGAAAAGGTACCAGCGAGGAAAAACGTAGAACGCCAGGAACGCAACGACCACCATCTCCAGCGCCAGGAACGGATGCCGCCAGGACGTGAACACGCTCAACATCCCCGAGGAAATTGCCATCCAGAGGGCCCATGTCTGGACGACAACGCAGGCCGTCACGCTCATCAACCCGAATCCGCGCATCTGTGCGGATGCCCCCGGTTGCTGAAGCGCGATCGCGTCCTTGAACACCGCCACCACATTGTTCAGGGCACTGGGCTGGTCGCTGGCGCGCTTGTTCTTTCTGAAGCGCTCCAGCACGCCATTGAGCGCTTGGTCGTCTACCTTGTTCGGCGCAGGCTCGACGCCTTGCAGCAACGCGATGGCTGGTGCCACGAACTCACCATGCTTGAGCACGTTCAGCTTCCTCCGGTGCAGCTGTATCGTGCTGCATTTTCTTGAAGAACATCCATCAGGGATCGATGGGTTTGGGTGCAGCGATTCTGGGCCACAGCCACTGCATCAGGTTGGCCTTCAGTCCTGTTTCGATGACAGCCTCTAGGGCGTCCGGTATCTTGCTGTGACCCATGCGTCGTGCGGGTCGTTCACACGACCGGCCCACTGACGAAGCGCGGAGGTTGTCAGAATTTCATCCTTTCCACACCAACCTGTACCGAGAGCAAGGTGACCTCATCAAATCCCCCCTCGGATGGGGCCCTGTCGGCAGTGCTGCACAAAGTCGGCGACAACTTCGTCCTCATCGGGCCTGCGCGAAACAGATTGCAGACGGGCGCAGCATTCGCATCGTTCTGCTCGATTGTCTTGCTCTGCGTGCTATGCGCGACCTTCATCGTGGGCACAGGCGACGGGCCCAACGAATGGGCATCTTTCCTTCCCTCGTTTGGCATCGCCATGTTTCTGCTGGTGATGGTCTGCACGCAGCTTTTCTATCCTCGAAGCTTCCTGTTTCAACGTGCGCCGATCTATGCGGTTTTCGATCGCGAAACGCGGCGGGGCTACTGGGCAAGCGATGGCCAGCTGCGCGCTGTGCCATGGAAAGAAGTTCGTTTCTATACCGTCGAGACCAGCCGCGAATCGAGCGCTGGACAACGGCTGCACCAGCATTTCCTGCGGATCGAAAGCTCTGACCCGAGCGATGGACGCAGTGTCGAAATACCGGTCACTCAGACCCTCGATCGCTTGAGCGGCGCCATGGTCGTTTCCAGGCTCGTCAATGCCTCGCGTCGCTTCATGCGAAACCGCCGCGCCATGGGCGCTGACATGGAGGACCTTCGCCAGCAGCCCCAAGGAAGCATTCTGCGGTCCATCGGAACGTGGGTCATCCCGCCCCATCAGTCCCTCAAGACGCACCCCTGGAGCGTTCTTTTCGGGGTGTTCGGCTTTCCATGGGTCAGCTTGTTCTTCATCTTCACCGCCTTCTATATGGCGATTGTCAAAGCCACGAGCACGCCCGCCCGCTGGCCGGATGAACTGCTGTCCAGGATCGGGGAAATTCCGGCAGGGTCCCAACTGGAAGCCATCATCTCGTCGAAGGTCTGACCGACCGTGGCGCAAAGCCCGCCCGCGTTTGCCAGATCCGTCGTCCCTTGATGCCCCGCTTGGGGCAGCCCCGCGTGACGGGGCTGCGGACGCTTTCGGCGGCGTCAGTCTTCGGCGACCTGGAGGACCAGCTTGCCGAAGTTCTCCCCCGCGAACAGCTTGTTCAGCGACTCGGGGAAGGTGTCGAGCCCCTTCACGATGTCTTCCTTGCTCTTCATGCGGCCGTCCTTCAGGTAGCCGGCCATCTCGGCGATGGCGATGGGGTAGCGGTCGGCGTAGTCGAACACCACGATGCCTTCCATGCGCGCGCGGTTCACGAGCAGGCTCAGGTAGTTCTTCGGGCCGGCGGCCGGCATGCTGTTGGCGTTGTTGTACTGGCTGATGGCGCCGCAGATGATCACGCGGGCCTTGCGTGCCAGGCGTGCCAGCACGGCATCCAGGATGTCGCCGCCGACGTTGTCGAAGTAGATGTCCACGCCCTTCGGGCAGTGGGCCTTGAGGCCTTCGCGCACGGCGCCCGCGCCGGCCTTGTAGTCGATGCAGGCGTCGAAGCCCAGCTCTTTCACCACCCAGTCGCACTTGGCGGCGCCGCCTGCGATGCCGACCACGCGGCAGCCTTTGATCTTGGCCAGCTGGCCCACGGTCTGGCCCACGGCGCCGGCCGCGCCCGAGACGACGACGGTTTCGCCTGCCTGGGGCATGCCCACGTCCATCAGGCCGAAGTAGCCGGTCATGCCGGGCATGCCCAGCACGTTGAGCCACTGGGTGATGGTGCCCACGCGCAGGTCGATCTTCACGAGGCCGTTGCGCTTGATTTGGTCTTGCGGCACGAGCATGTATTCCTGCACGCCGAGCGTGCCGTACACGGTGTCGCCGACGGCGAACTGCGGGTTCTTCGAAGCGACGACGCGGCCGATGCCGCCGGCGCGCATCACCTCGTCGATGGCGACGGGCGGGATGTAGCTCTTGGCGTCGTTGAGCCAGCCGCGCATGGCGGGGTCGAGCGACAGCGACAGCGTCTTAACCAGCACCCCGCCCTCGTCGGGCTGGGCCACGGGCTCGGTGCTGAAGCGCCAGTGCTCGCGCGTGGCCGTCCCCTCGGGGCGCTTGGCAAGACGGACCTGGTGGTTGGTGAGGGGGCTGCTCATGGTGTCTGTCTCCTTGACGTGGATGTGCCGGGCGTCGGCGATGCAGGCGCATCGTAGTCGCGGGGCAAGGCCCCGCGCGTAGCGCAGGCGACAGCCCGCCCGGCCCCTTTTGCACCTTCTGCGGCCCTGCTATGGAAGCAGGAGCAGCCCGTGCACCGCCGCCGTGGCGACGCCCAGCACGGAGGCCACGGCGCCGATGCGCCGCGCCCAGGCGGGCCGGTAGCTCACGAGGCCGACCACCACGAGCGCAGCGGCCGTGAGCGCGCCCAGCCACAGCACCCAGCCCATGGCCGGCCCGCGCAGACGCAGCGCGGCGACCAGCGACAGCACCAGCAGCGCCGCGCCGCCCAGCTGCTGCCAGGGCCGCGACGGGCCCGGCGTGCAGCCGCGCCCGTGGGCGTCTTCGTAATGCCGGTCCATCGCCAGGCTCAGCGTGATGAAGCCGCCGAGCGCGGACGCAAACAGGGCGCACACCAGCGCGAAGGTGCTCATTGCAAGCACCTCCGCGCCGGAAGCCCCGCCCTCACCGGACGACGAAGCTCAGCGTGGCGACGTGGCGCGTCTGCGTGTAGGGCTTGCCGTCCCAGCTGCCCTTGCCGTCCTTGTCGGTGTGGTTCACCTCGACCACATACTGGCCGGGCCAGGGCGTCTGCAGCGTGACCTTGCCGGCGTCGTCGGTGGTGAACTTCTTCTCCCACTTGGGCGGGCCGAACACGACCACCTCGGCCTTGGGCAGCGGCTTGCCTGCGAGCAGCAGCGTGAAGCTGTTGCTGTGGGCGGCCTGCGGCACGAGCTCGAGCGTGTGGCGCGCGACGGTCTCGGTGCGGCCGGTGCGCGCCTGGTAGAGGCTCGCCACGCCCTTGTCGCTGACGTAGGCGCCCACGAGGCGCGCGTCGCCGCTGGCGTCGGCCTTGACCACGAAGTGATCGGCATGGCGCGTAGCGGGCGTCTCCTTGCCGTCGGCCGCAATGCCGCGCGGCGCACTGACCAGCTTCAGGTGACCCGACTCGGTCTCGCGCAGGTCTTCGGCCCATTCGCCGAAGTAGGCCTTGGCCTCGCCGCCCGCGGCGGGTTCGAGCCAGACGAAGTGGGCGTGCGCGGCGCCCGAGAAAACGAACGCGGCCGCCGCGAGGGTGGCAAGGGAGAACAGGGGTTTCTTCATGGTCGATGCTCCAGGGTTGGTTGATGGCATGGTTGAGACGGAATGGAAGGCGGGGTGTTCAGAACCTGGCGCGCAGGGTGACGCTCACGTTGCGCGGCTCGCCCCAGAACACGCTGTCGTAGAAGCCCACGTTACGGTAGTACTTCTTGTCGAAGACGTTGCGGATGTTCAGCTGCGCCGTGAGGTTCTTGTGGATCTCGTAGCTGGCCATGAGGCTGAACACCGCGTACGACTTCTGCGAGATGCGCGGCAGCGGGTCCTTCATGCTGAACAGCGGCGGCTGGCCGTACCACGACTCGCCGTAGATGCCGCTTTGCGCCGTCATGTCGCCGCCGACCTTCAGGCCGCGCCAGGTGCCGCCGAAGCGGTAGGCGGTCGCAAAGCGCAGCAGGTGCTTGGGCTGGTTGGGCACGGCGCGCGCGCCCTTGGCGGTCTTCGCATCGAGGTAGGTGTAGCCGGCGGTCACGTTCCAGTCGGGCGTGATCTGGCCCGACACGTCGAACTCGATGCCGCGCGCGGTCACGCCGTCGCCGCTGGCCACGTAGGCCTGGCCGCCGTCGGGCAGACGGAAGCCGGCGGACACGCTGCGATCGAGTTCGGCCAGGTTCTTCTTCTTGACCTGGAACACGGCGGCCGACGCATTGAGCGCGCCGCCGAAGTACTCGCCCTTCAGGCCCAGCTCGGCGCTGGTGCCGGTCTCGGGCGTGAGGTACTGGTCGTTGCGGTCCTTCAAGCTTTGCGGATTGAACAGCGTGGTGTAGCTGGCATACAGCGAGTGGCGCTTGTCCAGGTCGTAGACCAGGCCGACGTAGGGCGTGACCTCGTCCTTCGCTTCTGACTTGCCCGTGGTGCGCGTGTACTGCAGCGCCGTGTTGTAGGCGTGCGTGTACCTGCGGTAGTTGCTCACGCGCGCGCCGACGATCACGCTCAGCGGGTCGGTGAGGCTGAAGCGGCCCGCCACGTAGCCGCCGTTGAGCTGCGTGAAGCCCACGGTCTTCGAGCCGTCGGCCAGGAAGATCGGGCGCGGGATGTTGCCGGTCCAGGTGCGGTAGTCGGGAATCGACAGCGAGAACGGCACGATCGAGCGCCCGCCCTGCGTGGTGTAGGTCTGGTTGCCGCCGTTCCATCCGGCGATGAAGGTGTGGCGCCGCCCGAACAGGTTGAAGGGGCCGGTGGCATAGAGGTCGAAGTTGTCGTTGACGTACTTTCCTTCGCCGTAGTTGCCGCTCCACAGCGACATCCCTGCGCCGGTGAAGCGGTTGGGGTAGCCGCCACCGCCATAAGCCACGGTGGTGTTGTTGGCGCTGGTGGTGCGCGCATAGCCCAGGTGCACCTTCCAGTCGTTGTCGAAGCGGTGCTGCAGCGAGACAAAAGTCGTGTGCTGCTTGTTGGCCCAGGTGCTCCAGGGCGTGCTGAGGCTGGTGTTGCGCGGCAGGTTGGCGAGCGTGCCGTCGTGGTTCCAGTACGGCACGGCGCCCCAGGTCGCGCCCGTGGGCTTGTTGTCCTGGAAGTCGATGCCTGCGGTGAGCAAGGTGGAGCGCGTGAGGTCGGCTTCGACGATCACCATGCCCACGGTTTTGCGCTCGTGGTACATGTCCATGTGCGAGTCGCGGTCCTGCCAGGCCAGCGCGGTGCGCGCGCGGATGCGGCCGTCGGCGGTGAGCGGCACCGACAGGTCGACCTCGGCGCGCTTGTGGTTCCAGCGCCCGTAGGTGAGCGAGGCGCTGCCCTGGAATTCGCGCGTGGGGCGCTTGCGCACCGAGTTGATGGTGGCCGACGGATCGCCCGTGCCGCCCATGAGGCCGGTGGCGCCGCGGATGACCTCGATGCGGTCGTACAGCACGGTGTCGGACAGCGGCGAATTCGGGCCGCGCGGCATGCCGTCGATCTGGAAGTTGTTGATCGAGAAGCCGCGCGCCGCGTAGTTCACGCGCTCGCTGTCGGCCTGCCCGACCATGATGCCGGTGGTCTGGCCCAGCACGTCGTCGATGCGGGCGCTGCCCAGGTCGTCCATGCGCTCGCGCGTGATCACGGTCACCGACTGCGGTGTCTCGCGGATCGACAGGTCCATGCGGGTCGCGGTGGAGGCCTGCTCGGCGGTGTAGGAGCGGCTGCCCTCGGTGCGGCCGCTGCGGTCCCCCGACACGGTGACCTCGGACAGCGCCGCGCCGCTGGCGACCTGTTGTTGCTGCTGCGCGCTGACAACGCCGCAGCAAAGCAGGGCGACGAGGGCCACGGGAGACCGCCGGAAGCGGGCGCGTGAAAACGAATGCTGGTTCATGGCATGAAGAAAGGGGACGGCCCGACCCGTGAGATCGGCAACGCCCGTTGGCAGGAGATGGCTAGCGACGCACACCCGACCGCGAAGGGGCCGGCAGCGACCTGGCTGCGGAGAAAAAACTCGGTGCGTCAGTAGGTGCCGCGCAAGCTCACGAGCAGGTGGCGCGGGGCGCCGTAGAAGCTGCTGCTGGTGCTGGTGCGGTAGCGCGTGTCGAAGACGTTGTTCAGCGCCACCGACACGGCGAGGTGCTTGTTGATGGGGTAGCGCGCCATGAGGTCGAGCGTGGTGTAGGCCTGCTGCGTGAAGCGCGCGTGGCCCGAAGGGCCGAGGCCGGTGCTGTAGGTGTCGCTCTGCCAGTTCAGGCCGCCGCCCACCGTAAGGCCGTTGCCGATGCCGGCGATGCGGTAGCTGGTGAAGAGCTTCAGCAGGTTCTTGGGCACCTGCGTGTTCAGGCGTTGGCCGGCCGCGTCGCGTGCCACGCTGTGCGCAAAGCCGCCGCCGACCTGCCAGCCGGGCAGCAGCTCGCCGGCGATTTCGAATTCGTAGCCGCGCGTGGTCGTGCCCTTGGCGGCGCGGTAGGCGGCGGAGCCGTCGGGCGCGAATTCGTTGTCCAGGCGCACGGCGAGGTTGTCCTGCTTCACCTGGAACACGGCGGCGCTGAGGTTGAGCCGATCGCTGTAGAACGCGCCCTTCACGCCGGCTTCGTAGGCGTGGCCTTCGAGCGGGTCGAGGTAGGTGCCGCTGCGGTCCTTGCTGGCCTGCGGCTTGAAGATGCTGGTGTAGCTGGCGTAGGCCGACCAGTGCTTGTCGAGGTCGAACACCACGCCCGCGTACGGCGTGACGACGCCCTTCTCGCTGCGCGCGGTGACGGTGGCGGCGCGCTGCAAAGGGAAGCTGCGCGTCACGTCTTTCCAGTCGCTCACGCGTGCGCCGAGGATGACCGAGAGCGCATCGGTCGGCCGCAGCCGCACCGTGGCATAGGCGCCAGTCTGGCGCGTGGACGTGTCCTGCCGACCGGTCACGGGCTGATGCGGTTGGGCCGGCAGGTCGCCGGTCCAGCTGTTGAAATTCGCCAGCCACGGATCGAAGCCCGCCACGTTCCAGCCCGCGTACAGAGGCGCGTCGCTGTGCGTGCGCGAAGCGTTGTAGCCCAGCACCAGCTCGTGGCGCCGGCCGAAGAGTTCGAAGGGGCCGCTGGCGTACAGGTCGAGCGCGTTCTGCACCGGCACCGCGTTCCAGCGGTTCGTCCACAGGCCGAGCCCCGCACCCGTGGCGCGGTTCATATAGCCGCGCAGCGCGTAGCCGATGACGTCGTCGTAGGCGCGGCGCGAGCGGTTGAAGGCGGCGTGCACGGCCCAGCCGTTGTCGAAGCGGTGGTCGAGCGCGGCGAAGTACTGGCGCTGGTCCTGGTACGAACGGGCCCAGCGCGCGGCAGCGCTGCGCGAGCGGCCGTAGTCGGCCTCGGTGCCGTCGCTGAAGTACAGCGGTAGGCCGGCGCGCGCCACGCCGTCGTTGTCGTGCCGTTGCAGTTCGAAGCCGGCGCTCAGGCGCGTGCTGCGCGTGAGGTCGGCCTCGACGATGCCGTAGAACAGGCGCTTGTTCTCGTGGTGGCGCTCGATCCACGAGTCGCCGTCCTGCACGGCCGCGACCACGCGCGCACGCACGCGGCCGTCGGCGGTGACGGGCCCGCCGATGTCGAGCTCGGCGCGCTGCCGGTTCCAGGTGCCCGCGCTGAACGAAGCACTGGCCTGCAGCGTGTTGCCCGGGCGCTTGCGCACGAGGTTGACGGTGGCCGCGGGCGTGCCCACGCCGTTGAGCAAACCGGTGGCGCCGCGCACCACCTCGACGCGGTCGTAGAAGGCCAGGTCGCCCGTCTGCAGCAGCCAGGTGCCGGCCTGCGGGATGCCGTCGACCTGGTAGTTCTCGACCTCGAAGCCGCGCGCGTAGACGGCGTTGGCATCGGTGCCGGCGTTGCCGCTCTGCACGAAGCTCAGGCCGGGCGCCTGGCGCAGCACGTCGCTGATCTGGCTCAGGCCCTGGTCATCGATGCGGTCGCGCGTGAGCACGCTGACCGACTGCGGTGTCTCGCGCAACGTGAGTTCGAGCCGCGTCGCAGTGCCGATCGCGCCGTCGGTGGTGTAGGAGCCGGTGCCTTCGGTGACGGTGCCGGTGTCGCGCCCGCCGGTGACTGTGACTTCGCTGAGCGCACCGCCTGCCGCGGGGGCTTCGGCCTGCGGCTTCGGGCCCGATGGGCGCTGCGCCGCAACGCGCAGCGCGTAGCCGCCGGACGCACCGCGCACCGCTTCAAGGCCGCTGCCTTCGAGCAGCTGCAGCAGCGCCTCGCGCGCCGTGTAGCGGCCCTGCAGCGCGGGCGCGCGCTTGCCGCGCACGACCTCGGCATCGACACCGAGCAGCAGCCCCGTGCGCACGGCGAGCGCGGTCAGGGCACTGCTCAGCGGCTGCGCGGGCTGGTGCCACTCGAAGGCGGCATCGGCAGCGGGCATTTGCGCAGCAGCCGGCGCGGTGAGCAGCACCAGGCTCGCCAGCACGAACGCACGGCGCAGGCGATGCCAGCGCTTCACGCCAGCGTGCGCGGTCTCGGTCGGGTCTGCTGCAGGTCCTGTCATGGTGTGGTGAATCTCTCTTCACCACCTATGACAAGCGGGCACGGGAAACGGGTAGCGGTGTGCGCGAAAAAGTTCAGCCGCCCGGTCACGGCGGCGCCGTGGCGGTCACGCGTACGAGCCACGGCGACAGCGTCGAGACCCGCAAGCTCGGCAGCGCGCTGGCGAGCAGCGCGAGTGCGGCGTCGCTCTGCTGGATGGGCAGCACGCCGGTGAAGCGCAGCGCACCCAGGGCCTCGTCGTCGGCCAGCAGCAGGCCGGGCCGGTGCTGGCCGAGCTGGCGCAGCACCTCGGCCACCGGCGCGTCGTCGAACACCAGCCGGCCCTGCGGCCAGGCCAGGCCGCCGGACGCGGCGGGCACGGTGTCGGTGGTGACACCGCGGCGATCGAAGCGCACCTGCTGTCCTGCCTGCACGTCGACCCAGCGGTCGTCGCCGGCGTCGAGCGGCTGCACGCGCACGCGCGATTCGGTGACGGTGACCCGCGTGTCGTCCGCCTCGCGCCGCACGGCGTAGCGCGTGCCCAGCGCCTGCGCGGTGCCATCGCGATCGACCACGGCAAAGGGCTTGTCGCCATGCGCGACCTCGACGAAGACCTCGCCGCGCAGCAGCTGCACGCGGCGCACGCTGCCGGAGAAATCGATGTCGATGGCCGAGTCGCTGTTCAGCGCCACGCGGCTGCCGTCCTCGAGCCGCAGGTGGCGGATCTCGCCGACGCCGGTGCGCTCGTCGGCCAGCCAGGCCTGCCACGGCATCGCGGCGCCCGCCACGAGCAGGCAGGGCAGCAGCACGAGCGCGCCGAGCATCTGGCGCGACGGGCCGCGGCGCGCGGGCTGCGGCGCGGGGGTGTCGGGCGTCACCGATTCCCACATGCGGCGCATCTCGGCCAGCAGCCGCGCATGGCGCTCGTCGAGCGCGCACCAGGCGTCGCAGGCGGCGCGCGTGGCGTCGTCCACCGCGTCGTCGGCGAGGGTCACGGCCCAGAGCGCCGCCTCTTGGCGTATGCGCTCGGCAGCCGCGTCAGGCATGGGCCGGGGCTTCGGAAGTTTCCGGTTCAGGCGCGACCGCTGCCATGCGGCCGTGGCAATGCGCCAGCACCTTCGCGAGGTACTGCTTCACGCGCGTTTCGGACACGCCCAGCTCGGCCGCAATCTCGCGGTACGAGCGCCCTTCGACGCGCGCCATCAGGAACGCGGTGCGGCTCTTCACGTCGAGCTCGGTCGCCAAGAGCGCGAGCACCTGGCCCAGCAGCTCGCGCGCGCAGGCCCTGTCTTCGGCGCTCGGCGCGCAGGCGTCCTCGGCCATCAGCGCCACGGTGCGCAGCACCTCGGCCTCGACCTGCATGCGGCGAAAGCGGTTGATCATCAAACGGCTCGCCACCACCTGCAGGAACGCGCGCGGCTGGCGCAGCACCGGCTGCTGGGGCAGCTCGATGAGGTTGAGAAAGGTGTCGTGCGTGAGATCGGCCGCGGTGAAGCCGCAGCGCAGGCGGCCCAGCAACCAGCTGCGCAGCCAGCCCTGGTGGTCGACGTACAGCTGCCGGACTTCCGGATGGGACATGGTGTGAAGGGGCATCGCAGGCAGCGACGCAATTGAGAGTTATTCTCATTATAGATTTGTAAAGTTTGTCCTGTCCCCCGAAACGTCTCATTGCGCATGAGGCGTGCCGCGCGGGCTACCCGTTTCCGCGTCTCGCACGTCTTAGCAGCATGACCCTCGTTTTCTTCCGCAAGGGCGCCCGGTGACGGCGCCCGCTTCCCGTTCGCGCGCCGGCACGCGCCTGCGCATCGCCGCCTTCGCGGCGCTGGCCCTGGCCGCCGCCGCCGTGGCCTATGTCTGGGCGAGCCCGCGCGACCCCGGCTGGGAAACCGCCGTGCTGCGCCGTGGCGACATCGAAAACAGCGTGACCGCCATCGGCACGCTGCAGCCACGCCGTTATGTGGACGTGGGCGCGCAGGTGTCGGGCCAGATCCTGCGGCTGCACGTGCAGCCCGGCGACCCGGTGAAGAAGGGCCAGCTGATGGTGGAGATCGACCCCAGCGTGCAGCAGGCCACGGTGGACGCCGGCCGCGCCTCGCTCGCGGGCCTGCGCGCGCAGCTGGCCGACCAGCACGCGCAGCATCGCCTGGCGCGCCAGCAGTTCGCGCGCCAGCAGCAGATGGCCGCCGAGGGCGCCACGCGCGCCGAAGACGTGCAGACCGCCGAAGCCACGCTGGCCTCGGCCGCCGCGAAGATCGCGCACCTCGAAGCCCAGATCGCGCAAACCCAGGCCACGCTGAAGGCCGACGAGGCACGCCTGGGCTACACGCGCATCTACGCGCCGATGGCCGGCAGCGTGGTCTCGGTGCAGGCGCGCGAGGGCCAGACGCTCAACGCCACCTACCAGACGCCCGACATCCTGCGCGTGGCCGACCTGTCGAGCATGACGGTGTGGACCGAGGTCTCCGAAGCCGACGTGCGCCGCGTGAAGCGCGACATGGCCGTGTACTTCACCACGCTCGGCGCCGACCGCCGCCGCTGGGAAGGCACCGTGCGCCAGGTGCTGCCCTCGCCGCCCGTGCCCGCGGGCAAGGGCGGCGGCGTCGCACCGCAGGCACCGGCCGCCAGCAAGGTCGTGCTCTACACCGTGCTGTTCGACGTCGACAACGCCGACGGCGAGCTCATGCCGCAGATGACCGCGCAGGTGAACTTCGTCGCCGCCTCGGCGCACGACGTGGTGGTGGCGCCGCTGCCCGCGCTCACGGCCGTGAAGGGCCAGAGCGGACGCTTCACCGCGCGCGTGCTCGGCCCCGACGGCCAGCCCGCGCCGCGCGAGGTGCGCATCGGCGTGCGCGACCGACTCTCGGGCGAGGTGCTCGAAGGCCTGGCCGAAGGCGAGCGCCTGATCACCGGCGAGCGCGCGGCCGGCGGCGGCACGCGGAAGTTCCAGCTGTGAGTGCAGCCGAGACGAAGACGACCCCGCTGATCGCGCTGCACGACCTGCGCAAGTCCTACGGCGGCCATGACGGCGCGCCGGCCGTCGAGGTGCTGCGCGGCATCACGCTCGAACTGCATGCGGGCGAGTTCGTCGCCATCGTCGGCAGCTCGGGCTCGGGCAAGTCGACGCTGATGAACCTGCTCGGCTGCCTCGACCGGCCGACGCAGGGGCGCTACCTGTTCGCCGGCCAGGACGTGGCCGGCATGGACGCCGACGCGCTCGCGCGGCTGCGGCGCGAGGCCTTCGGCTTCGTGTTCCAGGGCTACCACCTGATCTCGACCGAGTCGGCGCAGGAGAACGTCGAGATGCCCGCCATCTATGCCGGCGTGCCGCCCTCCGAGCGCGCCTCGCGCGCGCGCGGGCTGCTCACGCGCCTGGGCCTGGGCGATCGGCTGAGCCACCGGCCGCACCAGCTGTCGGGCGGCCAGCAGCAGCGCGTGTCGATCGCGCGTGCGCTCATGAACGGCGGGCGCATCGTGCTGGCCGACGAGCCCACCGGCGCGCTCGACTCGCGCAGCGGCGAAGAGGTGATGGCGCTGCTCGACGAGATGGCCGCCGCCGGCCACACCGTGATCCTCATCACGCACGACCGCGAGGTGGCGCAGCGCGCGCGCCGCGTGATCGAAATCCGCGACGGCTGCATCGTGTCGGACAGCGGGCGTGCGCCCGCCGAAGCGCTGCCAGAGCCGCTTCCCTTGCCCTCCCCTGCGAACACAGCCGACGCCGCCGACACGCCGCGCGCCCTGCTCTCCGAGCTGCACGAGGCGCTGCGCGCGGCCTGGCGCGTGATGTGGATCCATCGCTTTCGCACCGGCCTCACGCTGCTGGGCATCGTGATCGGCGTGGCCTCGGTCATCGTGATGCTCGCGGTCGGCACCGGCTCGCAGGAGGCGGTGATGAAGCAGATCTCGCTGTTCGGCGCCGACAAGATGTATGTGGCCGCCATTCCCGACAGCGCGCGCGGGCGCGGCGGCAAGCTCACGCTGGCCGACGTCGACACCCTCCGCCGCCTGCCCAACGTGCGCGTGGCCATGCCCTACATCGAGGGCTTCGTGGTGGCGCGGCGCGGCAACGTGGACCACCGCACCGAGGGCGGCGGCGCCACCACCGACTTCGAGCAGGCACTGAAGTGGCCGACCGCGCGCGGCATCTTCTTCGACGAGAGCGACGAGCAGAGCCTGGCCAAGGTCGCGGTGATCGGCGAGCGCGTGCAGGCCGCGCTGTTCGCCGACGGCACCGACCCGGTCGGCCAGCGCATCCTGCTGGACAACGTGCCCTTCGACGTGCTGGGCGTGCTCGCCGCCAAGGGCGCGGGCGGCGGCCAGGCGAGCGAGGACGAGCGCGTGATCGTGCCCTTCTCCACCGCCGCCGCACGGCTGTACGGCAGCAACCACCCGACCTGGGTGGCGGTGGCCGTGCACGACGTCGACAAGGCCTCCGAGACGGCGGCGGAAATCGTCGAGGTGCTGGCCGCGCAGCGCCACGTGCGCGACGTGCAGGTGTTCAACCAGACCGAGTCGATCAAGGCGCGCGCGCAGACCCAGCGCACCATGACCGTGATGCTCGGGCTGATCGCGGCGGTGTCGCTGGTGGTCGGCGGCATTGGCGTGATGAACGTGATGCTCATGACCGTGCGCGAGCGCACGCGCGAGATCGGCATCCGCATGGCCACGGGCGCACGCCAGCGCGACATCCTGCGGCAGTTCCTGGTCGAGGCGGTGCTGGTCACCGTGACAGGCGGCGTCGCGGGCGTGGTGGGCGGGCTGCTGTTCGGCGCCGCGCTCATGGTGGCGGACGTGCCGGTGATCTTTTCCCTCACGGCCATCGCGGGCGCCTTCGGCTGCGCCGTGCTCACGGGCCTGGTGTTCGGCTTCATGCCGGCCCGCAAGGCCGCCGCGCTCGACCCGGTCGCGGCCCTGTCTTCCGAATGATGAATGCCATGACGCGCTTTTTCTCTCCCGCCGCGCTGGCCCTGGCGGCGCTGCTGCTCGCGGGCTGCGCGACGCCTTCCACCGATGCGCCTGCGCGCACACCGCCCGTCGCCGATCCGTGGTGGACGGGCTTCGGCAGCACCGAGCTGCCGGCCTTCGTCGCCGCGGTCGATGCCGGCAACCCCGATGGCGACGCCGCCGAAGCGCGCCTGCGCCAGGCCGAAGCGCAGGAGCGCATCGCCGGTGCGTCGGCCTGGCCTGAACTGTCAGCCACCGCCGATGTGCAGCGCCAGGGCCGGCTCGGCGGCGATGCGAACGTGAGCGGCAACCGGCGTGCGCTCGGGCTCGATGCGCGTTACGAGGTCGACCTCTGGGGCCGCCTGCGCGCGCAGCGCGACAGCGCCGGCGCCTCGCTGCAGGCCAGCGCCTTCGACCACGACGCGGTGCGGCTCGCGCTGCGCGCGGGCGCGGGCGCGGCCTGGCTCGAAGCACTGGGCCTGCGCGAGCGCACGGCCATCGCGCGGCGCAGCCTGGACGATGCCGAACGGCTGCTGCAGCTGGTCGAGGCCCGTGCGCGCGCGGGTGCGGCCTCGCCGCTCGAACTCGCGCAGCAGCGCGGCATCGTCGCCTCGCAGCGGCGCACGGCCGCCACGCTGCGCCAGCAGTCGCGCGCGGCGGACGTCCGCATGGCACGCTGGCTCGGCCAGGCCGGCAGCGAGGTGCCGATCGCCGTCGCCAGCCTGCAGCAGCTCGCGCTGCCGTCGGTCGAGGCGGGCCTGCCGGCCGACCTGCTCGCGCGCCGGCCCGACATCGCACGCGCCGAAGCCGCCCTGGCCGCGGCCGATGCGGACGTGGCGGCGGCGCGCGCGGCGATGTTCCCCACGCTCACACTGAGCGCCGGCCTCGCGGCGGCGGGCCCGCGCTTCGGCACGCTGTTCGACCACCCGGTGTACAGCCTCGCGGCAGCGCTCGCGGCGCCGATCTTCGACGGCGGGCGGCGGGCGGCGGCGCGTGACCTGTCGGCCGCGCGGCGCGAGGAACTGCTCGCGAACTACCGCGCCGCCACCGTGGTCGCCTTCACCGATGCGCTGACCGCGCTCGAGGCCGTGGCCGCGCTCGACACGCAGCGCGTGGCACAGGACGAAGAACTGGCGCAGGCCGAACGCGCGCGCACGCTCGCCGAGTCGCGCTACCGCGCGGGCGCCGAAACGCTGCTCACGCTGCTCGATGCGCAGCGCACGCTGTTCGCCGCGCAGGACGCGCGCGCGCAGTTGCTGCAGGCGCGCTTGCAGGCCAGCGTGGCGCTGTACCACGCGCTCGGCGGCGGCTGGTCTGCCGAAGCGGCAGCCACCGCCCGCCTCAACCGAAACGCACGCTGATCTGCAGGCCCGGGTGCGCGTTGCGCACCGTGAGCCGGCCGCCGTGGGCTTCGGCGATGAGCCGGCACAGGTACATGCCGAGGCCGACACCGCCCGTGGCGCGCGCGCGCGCGCCGTCGGTGCGATAGAAGGGCTCGGTCAGGCGTTCGAGCTGCGCGTCGTCCACGCCGGGACCGAAGTCGCGCACTTCCAGCTCGGCACCGCCGTCTACCGGCACACGCAAGGTGATGGTGGGCGGGTGCGGTGCGCCAGCGCTGTAGCGCAGCGCGTTGTCCAGCAGGTTGCGCACCATCAGGCGCACGCGCATGCGGTCGACGGCCTGCGGCGGCAGGCCGTCCGCGAGGTCGAGCTGCACGGCCTGCGCGCCGGGCATCTCGGCCACGATCTCGCGTACCAGCGCAGCGAGGTCGACGGGCTCGCGCTGCAGCGCGGCATGCGGGCTCGCGAGGCGTTCGCTTTCGAGCAGGTCGCTGATCAGGTCGCGCATCTCGTTGAGGTCGCGCAGCAGCGCCTCGCGCTCGGCCTCGCCCTCAGGCGTGGCGGGCAACAGCTCGGCGTTGAGCCGAGCGCGTGTGAGCGGCGAGCGCAGTTCGTGGCTCAGCGCCAGCAGCAGGCCGCGCTTGGCGTCGAGCATGGCCTGGATGTCGCTGGCCATGGTGTTGACGCGCTGCGCGAGGTCGCCCAGGTCGTCGTTGCGGCGGATCGGAATCGGCTGCGTGAACTCGCCGCGGCCGAAGCGCTGCGCGCCCTCGCGGATGTCGATGAGCGGACGCAGCAGCCGGCTCACCAGCCCGTAGGCCACCACCACAAGCAGCAGCAGCACGCCCAGCGTGGTCCAGCCGGCCGCGCGCGGCGCGAGCTGCCAGAGCCGGGGTGCCCAGCCGAAGATGACCTTGTGCCCGTCGGCCGTGGGGCGCACGAACCAGCGCTCGGTGGAGAACATCGACTCGTCGCGGTCGCGGTCGCGGAACCAGCCACCGCGTGCGTGCATGTCGTCGCCGGGGTTCGACTCCCAGTTCACCGTGGGCCCGGTGATGCGGATGGTGATCGGCAGCCGGTCGACCAGCGCCTGCGCGCGCACCGTGTCGGGCGGCGTGCCGAGTTCGGTGACCAGCCGGTCGGCGTAGTCCGTCAGCATCGGCTGCGCGGCCTCGGCCCAGGTGCTGGAGAACGAGCGCTTCATGCCGCCCACGAACACCGCGGCCATCACGAGCGCGAGCACCACGAACATCATCACGATCCGCACGCGCACCGAGCTGCGCCAGCGCTGCTGCATCTGTGCATGCATGCGCGCGTGCCAGTGCCGGCGTCGCTCCTTGCCGGTGCAGCTGCGTTCGACGCCGTTGTTGTTGTCGCCCTGCCCGGCGCCTGCGCGCCTGCCCTTGAATCTCATGAAGAAGACTCGCCGGGTGCCACGGCCAGCGCATAGCCGGCGTTGCGCAGCGTCTTGATGCAATCGAGCGGTTCGAGCTTCTTGCGCAGCCGGCTCACCACGATGTCGACCGCGCGCGTGAAGAGCTCGGCCTCGTGGCCGCGCAGCCGGTTCAGGATGTCGTCGCGGCTGAACACCTTGCCGGGCTCGCCGGCCAGCAGCGCGAGCAGATCGAACTCGGTGCCGGTGAGTTCCACGCGCTCGCCGTGGCGCATGACCTGGCGCCGGTCGAGGTCGATCGAGAGGCCGTCGAACACGCGCAGCTGGGCGTTGGCAGCAGCGGCGGCCGGTGCGCTGCGCTGGCGGCGCAGGATGGTCTGCACGCGCGCCACGAGTTCGCGCGGCTCGAAGGGCTTGGGCACGTAGTCGTCGGCGCCGAGTTCGAGGCCGACCACGCGGTCCATCACCTCGCCGCGCGCGGTGAGCATCACGATGGGGATGTCGCTTTCCTTGCGGATCTCGCGGCACAGTTCGAAGCCGTCCATCTCGGGCAGCATGACGTCGAGGATGGCCGCGTCGTAGTGCCCGGCGCGCAGCTTGGCGATGCCTTCGCTCGGGCGCTTGGCGCTGTCGAGCGTGCAGCCGAAGCGTGCGAAGTAGGTGGTCAGCGGCGCGGCGAGGTGTTCGTCGTCGTCGATCAGCAGGATGCGCGGCATGGCGGGATTGTGCCTCCTGGCAAAGAGAGCGCGAATGGCAAAGCTTGCAATCAATCCAGACGGCATGGCACCGCCCGGGGCGTGCCCGCCGTCTGAAAAAGCCACACGGTCGCGATCACCATGGATCGGCGCGGCCGATGCGGCCGAGGTGGGTGGACGCAAAGCCGGTCGCGTACTTGAGGCCGAAGCCCAGCGCATGGTCGAGCCCGACGCGGGCCAGCCAGATCAGGCCGCCGGCCACCGCCCACGGCTGCGCCGCGAACACGCCGAGCGCCAGCAGCAGCACCGGCCCGATCAGCGCATGCGCCGCGTTGTACAGCGCCGCACCGACGCGCGGGCCCGCGAGGTAACCCAGCAGCGAGAGGTCGGGTGCAAGCAGCCAGAGCGCGAAGACGCCCCAGCCCATGCCGAACTGCGCATAGCCGACCAGCGCGACTGCGAGCACCACCGCGCCTTCGAAGCGCAGCACGGTGCGCACACCGTCCACGGCCGGCGCTGCCGGTTCGCGCGGCACCACGGAGGCCGCGTGGTGCTGCGGCTCCCGCAGAGCGGGTCGGTGCAGCGACACGAAGCGCGCGAGGCCGGGGGGCGAGCCCATGTCAGCCATGGCGGGACCAGCGGCGGCCGCCGCGCTCCATGAAGTCGCGCACCTTCTGTTGCTGGGCGGGATTCAGGTGGTCGAAGAAATCGGCCGCGGCGGCAATGACCTCGGGGCTGCCGGTGCGCACCACGGCGGTCTTCTCTTCGATCAGGCGCGCGGCGCCGGTCTGGTCGAGCGTGTTGCCCGCGAACAGTGCCTTGAACTGCGAGCGCGGATCGCCCGCGCCGCCCGCACCACGCATGGCCTGGCGCTGCGCCTGCAGCTTCTCGGCGAGCACGGTGAGCTTCTGCTTCTGTGCGGCGTCAAGCTCGAGTTTGCTGCCGACACGCTCGACCATCTTGGTGCGGAACTCGGCGCTATCGCCGCCCCAGCCGTGGCGGTGACCGGCACAGCCGGCGATGCTGCCGGCCACGACGGCCAGGCCCGCGAATCCGAACAAGGTTCGTTTGATCCAGTGCTTCATAGGGGTGCTCCTTCATGCGCCCCTGCGCGGGGCTTCTTCAGTGATGGACGAGGCGACGGCGACGACCAATGCGCCGCAGTGGCTCAGAGGCGGCTGCCGCTGTCGCGCGCGGCGGCGGCACGCGCGTCGACGGGGTTCTGCATCGTCGAGATGACCTTGCTGTTCACGCGCGAGCCGGAGGTCACGTTCTGGTCGGGTGCAGCGGCGGTGCGCACGGCTTCGGCGACGACGCGGGCGCGGTCGGTCGACACAGCCACGGTCTCGGGGCCGCGCGAACCACGCACGACGTTCTGATCAGGGGCGGCGGCAGTGCGCGCGGCTTCGGCGCTGACGTCGGCGCGGCTCATGGCCGACACGGGGGCGTGAACGCCTTGGTAGGTTTCAGCCTTGGCGCCGGCGGCGGCGAGCATGGCGAAGGAACCGACAGCGACGAGCTGGGCGAGGGAAAAGGACGACTTGACGATCATGATGCAGGCCTTTCTTTCAGGGGTTGGAAGAGGAGACCTGATGGTGCGCGTCAAGGCGCGGCGAGTCCTTTCGCCTCGGTATCGCCGTATTTCGGTTTGTTTCGTTCGGCCCGCAATCCGCCGTTTTCACGGCGCATCACGAAGACAAAGGTATGCGAAAGCGCGGGCTCAGCCCGCGAGAGCGGCGGCGGGATCGTCCGCGTCGAGCACGCCCTGCGCCCAGGGCTCGAGCTTGCCGGTGTCGGCACGCAGCACTTCCTGCTTCACGGCGAGGATGCGCGATGGGTGCATCGAGAAGCTGCGCAGGCCCAGGCCCAGCAGCAGGCGCGTGAAGGCCACGTCGCCCGCCATCTCGCCGCACACCGACACGCCCTTGCCCTGTCGGCGGCACTCGGTGATGGTGTCGGCCACGAGCTTGAGCACCGCGGGGTGCGCGGGGTCGTAGAGGTGGGCGACGGCCTCGTCGGCGCGGTCGATGGCCAGCGTGTACTGGATCAGGTCGTTGGTGCCGATCGACAAAAAGTCGAAGTGCTTCAGGAAGGTCTTGAGCGTGAGCGCGGCGGCCGGGATCTCGATCATGGCGCCGAGCTTGACCGGGCCGTACACCGCGCCGCGGTTGTCGAGTTCGGCACGCGCGAAGTCGATGAGCGACAGCGTCTGGCGGATCTCGCTGGCGTGCGCGAGCATCGGAATGAGCAGGTGGACCTCGCCGTGCGCCGCCGCGCGCAGGATGGCGCGCAGCTGCGTGAGAAACATCGCCGGATCGGCCAGGCTCCAGCGGATCGCGCGCAGCCCGAGCGCGGGGTTCAGGTGCTCCTGCTTGCTGGCCGACTTGCCGTCGAGCGGCTTGTCGGCGCCGACGTCGATGGTGCGGATGGTGACGGGCATGCCCTGCATGCCCTCGACCGCGCGCTTGTAGGCCTGGTACTGCTCTTCTTCATCGGGCAGGCGCGTCTGGCGCGCGGAGTTCTCGCGGCCCATGAAGAGGAATTCGCTGCGGAACAGGCCCACGCCCACGGCGCCGGCCTTGACCGCGCCCACCGTGTCTTCGGGCATCTCGATGTTGGCCAGCAGGTCGACGCGCTGGCCGTCGAGCGTGACGGCGGGCTTGTGGCGCAGCCGCGCGAGCCGGCCGCGTTCGAGGTCGCCCTGGCGCTGCTTGAAGCCGTACTCGGCCAGGATGATCGGCGACGGGTCGACGATCATCACGCCGGCTTCGCCGTCGATGATGACCCAGTCGTCCTGGCGCACCAGCTGGCTCGCAGAGCGCGCGCCGACGATGGCCGGAATGTCCATGCTGCGCGCCACGATGGCGGTGTGCGAGGTGCGCCCGCCCACGTCGGTCACGAAGCCCGCGAACACGCTCTTCTTGAACTGCAGCATGTCGGCCGGCGAGAGGTCGTGCGCAATGAGCACCAGCGGCACGTCGAAGCCGTCGCCCGCGGTGGGGTCGTCGTCTTCGTCGTCGTGGTCGTGATGCGCGGCGGCGCGCTTGCGGCGCGGCGGGCTGGGCGCGAGCACGGCGGCCGTGCCCGTCATGCGATGCAGCATGCGCTCGACGACCTGCTCCAGGTCGGCCTTGCGCTCGCGCAGGTACTCGTCCTCCATCTCGTCGAACTGGCGCGCGATCACCTCGAGCTGGGTGGTGAGCGCCCATTCGGCGTTGTACAGCCGCTCGCTGATCCAGTGCTTCACGCCGCCGCTGAGCACGTCGTCCTGCAGCAGCATCTGGTGCACCTCGAGCAGCGCCGCGAGTTCGTGCGGCGCGTCGTTCGGGCCCATCTGCGCCACGCTGGCCTGCAGCTTGGTGAGTTCGTCGGACACCGCATTGCGCGCGGTGCGCACGCGGTCGATTTCGGTCTCGATCTCGTCGGGCTTGATGAAGTAGTGCGCCACGTCGATGCGGCTGGACACCACCAGCACCGCGCGGCCGATGGCAATGCCACGGGCGACAGGGAGGCCGTGGACTGCGAAGGTCATGCGCGTGGACCGAAGGTTATCGGCCGCCGCCGGGCCGCCCCAAGGCGGCCGAGCCCCCTCGGGGGGCAGCGACGACACGCAGTGCGGAGCGTGGGGGCCACAGTCATTCGCCTTCGCCGAACTTGTCGTCCATCAAATGGACTATCGCGTTCATGGCTTCTTCTTCCTGCGGGCCGTTGGTCTCGAGTTCGACGGTCACGCCGAGGCCGGCGGCCAGCATCATGACGCCCATGATGCTCTTGGCATTGATGCGGCGGTCGCCGCGCGACAGCCACACCTCGCAGGGGTAGCTGCCCGCGAGCTTGGTCAGCTTGGCCGACGCGCGCGCGTGCAGGCCCAGCTTATTGCTGATGGTCACGGATTTCTTGATCACTGTGCTTTCTTTTCGCCTGGTTCTGGGGAGCCGCCACCGCCACCTGCATGACGCCGGCGGTGCCGCCCGCGAGGGCACGCTGCACCAGCGTGTCGAGCGGTTCGTGGCGGTAGGTGACGGCGCGCAGCAGCATCGGCAGGTTGACACCGGCCACGAGCCGCGAGCGCACGCCGTCCACCAGCTTCTGCGCGACGTTGCAGGGCGTGGCGCCGAACACGTCGGCCAGCACCAGCACCTGCGAGCGCGGGGCATGCAGCTGCTGCGCGAGTGTGATGCGCGCGGCGGCCAGCGTTTCTTCGGGCGACACGTTGGGCAGCACGTCGAGCGCCACGACCGCCTGTTCGCAGTCGGGGAACACATGCAGCGCGCACTGCCGCAGCGCCTGTGCGAACGGGGAGTGGGCAATGATGAGGATGCTGTTCATGCGGCTCGGAGGACGACGCGTCGATTATGCGGGGGCGCCCAAAGGAAGTAGAGACATGGAGGACACAACGCGCCAGCCGGGGAAGGCGGCCATTGGCGCCGCGGCAACAGCTACAAAAACGATAGCTGCACCTCGGGGCCCGAACTCAGGGCAGGCGCAGGCCCTCGAAGAAGGTCTTTGTCGCCTCGGGCGAGGACGGACGGCCGAGCACGGTGGCCTGGTAGAGCGACACGCTGCCGTCTTTCTGCGACTGCGCGAACCAGAGCACCTGGACCGGCGCCACGCCCTGCTGCGCCGATTGCCCGTCAAGCCGCCACGGTGCGGGAACGGCCGTGGCGCGCGGCAATGTGGCCGGTCCCTGGATCACCTGCGCCACGCCCAGCTGGCCGTGCGTGGCCGTGCGCCACGCCTTGAGCCAGGCCTCGGCCTGCGCCGGGCTGGTGGCGGCGGCATGGGCCACGGCGAAGGTCGCGCCGCCGGCTTCGCAGCCGGTCATGTCGACCTGCACCGACTCGGCGCCCAACGGCAGCGCGCGCTGGGCGCGGTCGGCCTTGCAGGGCAGCAGCGCGACCAGGCCGGCGTCGGCGATCGGCACTTCGCGCCAGTTGAAGGTGGGGCTGCAGGCGCCCAATGCGGCGGCCAGGGCCAGCACGGGCCAGGAGGGGGAAGGAAGCGATGGCATCGGAGGACGATTATCGAGCGGCCTTCGGGAGAGTGAAGGGCCTGCGCCAACGCGATCCTGCACGCGGAACTAAAATCGCCCCGCCTCTCTCCTTCAGGTGCCCATGAAAAAATACATCGCTGCCGCCGCCGTCGTGATCGCCCTGGCCGCCGGCGTGGGCGTGTACCTCGGTTCGGGCAGCACGGCCGCCCCGGCCTCGACCTTCGTGCTGCTCGACGGCACCACCAAGAGCACGGCCGACCTGAAGGGCAAGGTCACGCTGGTCAACTTCTGGGCCACGAGCTGCGTGACCTGCGTGGCGGAGATGCCCAAGGTGATCTCGACCTACGACAAGTACAAGGCCAAGGGCTACGACACGCTGGCGATCGCCATGAGCTACGACCCGCCGAGCTATGTCGTCAACTTTGCCGAAACCCGCAAGCTGCCGTTCAAGGTGGCGATCGACAACACCGGCAGCGTGGCGCAGGCCTGGGGCGACGTGAAGCTCACGCCGACCACCTTCATCGTCAACAAGAAGGGCGAGATCGTGAAGCGCTACGTGGGCGAGCCCGACTTTGCCGAGCTGCACAAACTGATCGAAAAGCTCCTGGCGGAAGCTTGACTCGCCCCCAGGCTGCGCGCACTTCGTGTCGCTTCGCCAACCCCCTACCGGGGGCGATACCAGCGGCCCGGCAAAGCCGGTTCCGCGGTATCCCTGAAACGAAAAAGGCGCTCCTTGCGGAGCGCCTTTTTCATTGCGAAAGCCCGCGGCTTACTGGTTGCGGAAGCTGTCGTGGCAGGCCTTGCAGCTCGCGCCGGTCGCGCCGAACTGGGCCTTGAGCGCGTCGATGTTGCCGGCCTTGGCGGCGACCACCAGCTTGCCGGTCTCGGCGATCACCTTGTCCTGGTGTTCCTTGAACTTCGCGGCTTCCTTCCAGACCTCGGGCTTGGCCTTGCCGCCCTCGGTGCCGGCACCGAAGCCAGCCCAGGGCAGCTTGGCCATGTCAGCCACGACCTCGGCGTTGGCGGCCGCAGCAGCTGCGTCGTAAGGCACGCGGCCGTTGGCCATCGCGCCGAGGCGACCGAAGTGCTGGCCCATCACGAACAGCGCGCTCTGGCGGTACTTGATGGCGTCCTCGGGCTTGGCGAACTGTGCCGCGGCGGGCAGGGACATCGCAGCGCAGGTGGCTGCAAGGGCGAACGAAGCAAAACGGATCATCGAAGGACCTTCCTTGTGTGGGGTTTGGGCACCGTCGAACGCGGCGCTGCGGGCAGTGTAGGGGCTGCCCGTGTCGGACGCATAGCAACAACCCGGTGCAACGACCGGGCCGGACTTTGCTAATCTGCGCCTTCCGCAGCCTCGCGCCCCGGCGCCTTTTTCGATGACCGACACCCTCTCGGTGGCCCGCACACGCGTCTGGGACCTGCCGACCCGCCTCTTTCACTGGGCACTCGCCTTCGCCGTGATCGGCCTGATCGTGACGGGCCTGAACGGCATCATGGAGTGGCATTTCCGCCTCGGCTACACCGTGCTGGCGCTGCTGCTGTTCCGGCTGGTCTGGGGTTTCGTGGGCGGGCGCTGGTCGCGCTTCGCGGCCTTCATCTACGCGCCGGGCTCGGTCATCGCCTACCTGCGCGGCAAATCGCACCCCGACCACCTGATCGGCCACACGCCGCTGGGCGCGCTGTCGGTGTTCGCGGTGCTGGCGCTGCTGATCCTGCAGGTCGCCACAGGGCTGATGGCCGACGACGAGATTTCCGCCTCCGGACCGCTGACCCGCTTTGTGTCGGGCGCCATGGTGAGCCTGGCGACGGGCTGGCACAAGGCGCAGGGCAAGTGGATCGTGATCGGCCTCGTGAGCCTGCATGTGCTGGCGGTGCTGTTCTATGTGCTGGTCAAGCGGCACCGGCTGGTCGGGCCGATGCTGTCGGGCGACAAGCTGGTGATTGCGGGTGCGGCCCCCAACGGGAACGGGAATGGCAACGGCGTGCCCCCGAGCCGCGACGATGCGGTGTCGCGCACGCTGGCGCTGGTGCTGTTCGCGCTGTGCGCGGGCGTGGCATTCTGGGTGGCGTCGTTGCGCGTATGAGCGGCTTTTCCGTCTCCCGCCCGCTGCCGCTGTCGGACGTGCCGGCCGTGGTGCTCCTCACGCCCGACGAACCGCATGAAGTCGACGCCGTGCGCGCGATCTTCCGCGACTACGCCGGCGCGCTGGCCATCGACCTCGCGTTCCAGGATTTCGACGGCGAGCTGGCCGGCCTGCCCGGCGAGTACGCCGAGCCACGCGGCACCTTGCTGCTGGCACTGGTCGACCCCGCCCATGTGAACGAAGACGCCGGCCGCGCCGCGCCCACGCTGAAGCGCGCCGACGGCACGCTCGCCCATGTGGCGGGCTGTTGCGCGCTGCGTCCGATCGACAGCACGGACTATGCGAACGCAGCGGAAATGAAACGCCTGTATGTGCGCCCCGGGTTCCGGGGCCTCGGGCTCGGCCGGCAGCTGGCCGAAGCCATCCTGGATGCGGCACGCAGCGCAGGCTATGCCTGCGTGCTGCTCGACACCCTCGACGACATGGAGTCGGCGCGCGCCCTCTACGAAGACCTGGGCTTCGCGGAGGTGCCGCCCTACTATCACAACCCCGTCGCCGGGGCCCATTACCTCAAGGTAGACCTCTAGGCTCGCCCCCAGGCTGCGCGCACTTCGTGTCGCTTCTCCAACCCCCTACCGGGGGCGGGTCGGCCGCTTCGGGCGGCCGTGCGCGGCGGCCCCCACGAAAGATCCGGGTTTAACCGCGGGCTTGTGCGAGCAGCGTGTCGGCGTCGCTCACTTCGAACTTGCCCGGGCCTTCGACGTTCAGCGTCGCGACCTTGCCGTCCTTCACGAGCATCGAGTAGCGGTTGCTGCGCAGGCCCATGCCGCGGCCGGTCAGGTCGAGCGTGAGGCCAGTGGCCTTGGCGAAGTCGGCGCTGCCGTCGGCCAGCATGCGCACCTTGGCGCCGGTCTTCTGGTCGCGCGCCCACGCGCCCATCACGAAGGCGTCGTTTACGCTCACGCACCAGATCTCGTCCACGCCGGCGGCCTTGAAGTCGTCGAAGTGCTGCACGTAGCCCGGCACGTGCTTGGCCGAGCAGGTGGGCGTGAAGGCGCCCGGCAGCGCGAACAGCGCAATGGTCTTGCCAGCCGTGGCCTTGGTCACGTCGACCGGGTTCGGGCCGATGCTGCAGCCTTCGCCCTCGACTTCGGAATATTCCTGCAGGGTGGCCGAAGGAAGGGTGTCGCCGACTTTGATCATGTGAATGCTCCTGAAAAAGAAAAACGGCCCACATTGTGGGCCGTTTCCAGATGGGTTGCCTCGAGGGCGACCGAGTGTTTGATCAGACCAGGGCGGCCTTCTCGACCAGACGGGTCACAACCCAGTTCTTGGTCTTCGAGATCGGACGGCTTTCCGTGATCTCGATGGTGTCGCCCAGCTTGTACTCGCCCTTTTCGTCATGGGCGTGGTACTTGCTCGTCTTGGCCACGATCTTGCCGTAGAGCTCGTGCTTCACACGGCGCTCGACCAGCACGGTCACGGTCTTGGCACGCTTGTCGCTGACCACCTTGCCGATCAAGGTGCGCTTGAGGGATTTTTTAGCTTCCGTCATGTTCACTCCTTACTTGGCGGCTTGGGTCTCTTGCTCTTTCTGAGCAAGAATGGTCTTGGCGCGAGCGATGTCGCGACGCGTCACGCGCAGCGTCGTGGTGTTCGACAGCTGTTGCGTGGCTTTCTGCATGCGCAGGCCGAAGTGGGCCTTCTGCAGATCTTTGATTTCAGCGGTCAAGCCTGCGACGTCCTTCGTGCGCAGGGTTGCAGCCTTCGTCACCTTGGCCGAAGCCGCGGTTTCTTTCTTCTTACGTGTTGCCATGGGTGTTCTCCTCTCAGGCGCCGAGCTGGCGAGCGACGAACGTCGTACGCAGCGGAAGCTTGGCGGCGGCCAGGCGGAACGCTTCGCGGGCGAGTTCTTCGGGCACGCCGACGATCTCGAACACGATCTTGCCAGGCTGAATTTCAGCGACGTAGTACTCGGGGTTGCCCTTACCGTTACCCATCCGCACTTCAGCGGGCTTGGTAGAGATTGGCTTGTCCGGGAACACGCGGATCCAGATACGGCCACCGCGCTTCACGTGACGCGAAATCGCGCGACGAGCGGCTTCGATCTGGCGCGCCGTGAGGCGGCCGCGGTCGGTGCATTTGAGACCGAAATCACCGAACGCAACCGAGTTACCCGTGGTTGCGATGCCGGTGTTGCGGCCCTTTTGTTCCTTGCGGAACTTTCTTCGTGCAGGTTGCAGCATGTTTTGTTACTCCGTGAGGGCCCCAGGCACTTGCGTGCCCGGGAGCGACCGATTACTCGGTCTTGGCACCGTCCGCTGCTGCAGCGGGCGCGGCTTTGCGGACGCGCTTAACGGCGGGTTTCGAGTCTGCACCGGCACCGCCGGTTGCTTCTGCGGGCTTGTCGCTGCCATCGGCCGGAGCGGTGTTGCCACCGATCGGACCACGGGCACCGGCACGGGGGCCGGGACCACGACGGTCGCCACCCGGACGGTCGCCAGGGCGACCATCACGGCGGGGACCACGCGGGCGGCGCTCTTCGTCCGGACGCGGCGTTTCGACGGCCGGCAGGTCGTTACGACCCAGCGTGTCGCCCTTGTAGACCCAGACCTTGACGCCGATGACGCCGTACGTGGTCTTGGCTTCCGAGGTGCCGTAGTCGATGTCGGCGCGCAGCGTGTGGAGGGGCACGCGACCTTCGCGGTACCACTCGCAACGAGCGATTTCGATGCCGTTCAGGCGGCCCGACGACATGATCTTGATGCCCAGGGCACCCAGACGCATGGCGTTTTGCATGGCGCGCTTCATGGCACGGCGGAACATGATCCGCTTTTCGAGCTGCTGCGTGATGCTGTCGGCGATCAGTTGCGCATCGATTTCGGGCTTGCGCACTTCTTCGATGTTCACTGCAACCGGCACGCCGAGCTGCTTGCCCAGTTCGCGCTTGAGGTTCTCGATGTCTTCGCCCTTCTTGCCGATCACGACGCCCGGACGAGCCGAGTAGATCGTGATGCGTGCGTTCTTGGCGGGACGCTCGATCATGACGCGCGACACCGAAGCGTTCTTCAGCTTCTTCTTCAGGTATTCGCGAACCTTGATGTCTTCGGCCAGCATGCCCGCGAAATCGCGGTCGCTTGCGTACCAACGGCTGGACCAGTTACGGGTAACCGCAAGGCGGAACCCGGTTGGGTGGATTTTCTGTCCCATATTTCTTCCAGGCCTTCTTAGTTGCCAACCGTCACGTACACATGGCACGTGGGCTTGCTGATGCGATTGCCGCGACCCTTGGCGCGCGCCGTGAAGCGCTTGAGCGTTGCACCTTGCTCGACGTAGATGGTCTTGACCTTCAGCTCGTCGATGTCGGCACCGTCGTTGTGCTCGGCGTTGGCAATTGCCGACTCGAGCACCTTCTTGATGATCACAGCGGCCTTCTTCTGCGTGAATTGCAGAACGTTGAGCGCTTGATCGACCTTCTTGCCGCGGATCAGGTCCGCGACCAGACGGCCCTTGTCGACCGACAGGCGGACACCGCGGAGGACTGCACGTGTTTCAGACATGGTCGTTCCTTACTTCTTCTGGACTTTTTTGTCCGCGGGGTGCCCCTTGAACGTGCGCGTGAGCGCAAATTCGCCGAGCTTGTGGCCGACCATCTGGTCGGTGATGTACACGGGCACGTGTTGCTTGCCGTTGTGCACAGCGATGGTCAGACCGATGAACTCGGGCAGAACCATCGAGCGGCGCGACCAGGTCTTGATCGGCTTCTTGTCCTTGTTCGTCACGGCCTTGTCGGCCTTGGCCACCAGGTGGTGGTCGACGAAAGGACCCTTTTTGAGAGAGCGAGTCATTGGCTATCCCTTACTTCTTGCGACGCGACACGATGAAGACCTGCGTGCGCTTGTTGTTACGGGTGCGATAGCCCTTGGTCAGATTGCCCCATGGGTCGACAGGGTGGCGGCCTTCGCCAGTCTTGCCTTCGCCACCACCGTGCGGGTGGTCGACCGGGTTCATCACCACGCCGCGAACGGTCGGGCGGATACCCATGTGACGCTTCACACCGGCCTTGCCGAGCTGGCGCAGGCTGTGTTCTTCGTTCGCCACTTCACCGATGGTCGCGCGGCATTCGATGTGAATGCGGCGGACTTCGCCCGAACGCATGCGGACCTGGGCGTAAACGCCTTCACGGGCCAGCAGCGTGGCCGAGGTACCGGCCGAACGAGCGATCTGCGCACCCTTGCCGGGTTGCAGCTCGATGCAATGGATCGTCGAACCCACGGGGATGTTGCGGATCGGCAGGGTGTTGCCGGCGCGGATCGGGGCTTCGGCGCCCGACATCAGGGTTGCACCAGCTTCCAGACCGCGCGGGGCGATGATGTAGCGGCGCTCGCCGTCGGCGTAGCAGACCAGAGCGATGTGGGCGGTGCGGTTCGGGTCGTACTCGATGCGTTCGACCTTGGCCGGGATGCCGTCCTTGTTGCGCACGAAGTCGACAATGCGGTAGTGGTGCTTGGCACCACCGCCACGATGGCGGATCGTGATGTGACCGTTGTTGTTACGGCCGGCCTTCTGGAACTGGGGTTCCAGCAGGGCTGCGTGAGGGGCACCCTTGTGCAGGTGGTCACGCGAAATCTTCACCGCGCCGCGTTGGCCCGGCGAAGTGGGTTTCATCTTGATGACGGCCATGATTAAGCGCCTTCCCCGACGAGATTGAGCTCTTGACCGGCCTTCAGCGTCACATAAGCCTTGCGAACGTTGTCGCGGCGGCCGATGGACTTGCCAAAGCGCTTGGTCTTGCCCTTGGTGTTGAGCACCGACACGCCCTGGACTTCGACCTTGAACATCAGTTCAACAGCGGCCTTGATCTCGGGCTTGGTGGCGTCTTGCAGCACCTTGAAAGTGACAGCGTTCGACTTCTCGCCGACCATCGTGGCCTTTTCGGACACGATCGGTGCGACCAGCACGTTCATGAGACGGCCTTCGTCGAACTTACGTTGTGCAGGGGTGGGGTTCACGCGGCTCATGCGAACATCTCCTTGAGCTTGTCGACGGCACCCTTGGTGACCAGCACCTTCTTGTAGTGAACCAGCGACACCGGATCGGCGTAACGGGGTTCGACCACGAGGATGTTGACCAGATTGCGCGAGGCAAGGTACAGGTTTTCGTCGACTTCTTCGGCGATCACGAGCACGGACTCGAGATTCATCGCCTTGAAACGGGCGGCCAGCGGCTTCGTCTTGGGCGAATCCACGGTCAGCGAATCGACCACGGCCAGACGGCCTTCGCGAGCGAGCTGCGAGAAGATGGCGGCCATGCCGGCGCGGTACATCTTCTTGTTGATCTTCTGCGAGAAGTTTTCGTCAGGCATGTTCGGGAAAATGCGGCCGCCTCCGCGCCACAGGGGCGAGGACGTCATACCGGCACGGGCGCGGCCCGTTCCCTTTTGCTTGAAAGGCTTCTTGGTCGAGTGCTTGACCTGTTCGCGGTCCTTCTGGGCGCGCGTGCCTTGGCGGGCGTTGGCCTGGAATGCAACGACGATCTGGTGGACCAGGTCTTCGTTGTAGTCACGGCCGAACACGGTCTCGGGGGCGTCGTACTTCGACGCGGCCTGGCCTTGTTCGTTCAGGAGTTCGAGTTGCATTACTTCGCTCCTTCAGCCGCTTGCGGCTTGGCCTTGATGGCGGGACGCACGGTGACGAAGCCACCCTTCGAACCCGGGATCGCGCCCTTGATGAGCAGCAGCTGACGTGCTTCGTCGATGCGGAACACGTCGAGGTTTTGCGTCGTGCGGGTGACGTCGCCGAGATGGCCCGTCATGCGCTTGCCGGGGAACACGCGACCGGGGTCTTGTGCCATGCCGATCGAGCCCGGCACGTTGTGCGAACGGCTGTTACCGTGCGACGCGCGCTGCGAGCTCATGTTGTGACGCTTGATCGTGCCGGCGAAGCCCTTGCCGATGGTCGTGCCTTGCACGTCCACCTTCTGGCCCACGGAGAACACGCTGCTTGCCGCGATGACGCCGCCAGCCTTGTGCTGACCTGCGGTATCGGCGGTGACGCGGAATTCCTGGCTGATCTCGCCAGCTTCGACACCCGCCTTGGCGAGGTGGCCGGCTTGGGGCTTGGTCACGCGCGATGCTTTGCGCGAACCGAACGTCACCTGCAGGGCGACGTAGCCATCGGTCTCTTGGGACTTGATCTGGGTCACACGGTTGTTGGACACATCCACCACCGTGACAGGAACTGCGTCCCCGTCATCGGTGAAGAGACGCATCATCCCCACCTTGCGGCCCAGCAACCCGAGGGAGTTGCTCAGACTCATTTGTTTTCTCCAAAAATGGAAGACTTCCTTCGCCGCTGCCACTTCAATTGGCGACAGCGTTTGGCCGGTTTCCCGGCCTGCGAGAGAAGGTTGATAAATCTCCGCCAGAACGACGCCCGTACGGACGCAACAAGGGCAGAGCCAGAGATTATAGCCCGCAGTCGAACCGGGGCGCAAGTGGCCCTGTTTGGGCCGGATTCAGGGGCTTTTGACCCGCCTGGGAGCGGCCTTCAGGCCTATTTCGCGGGCTGCGAAATGATGTTGTCGCCGTCCGGTAGCGGCTTGATGTCGCCGTTGGCCTTCATGGCGGGGGCCGCCGCGCCCGTCTGGATCGGGATGGAAATGGCGCTGGTCCGGCCGCCCTGCGTGATGAACACGTTGAGGTAGGCCAGGCCGTCACCCTGGCTGATCACCGTGACGGAAGCATCGGAGCGCTGCCCTGCCGGCACGCTCAGCGACGCACTGCCGGAGAGCGTCAGGCCCGCATCGACAGTCAGCGTGACGCTGGCACCCGCCGGGTCACTGACGCCATCGAACTGCAGGACGACCACGGTCGGCTTGCCGGCCTGCGGTGTACCGGCCAGCCGGTACTGCAATTTGACGCCGGAGTCATTGGGTTTTCTCGACGCGGCCACCCAGGACCAGGCAGCGGCCTTGTGGCTCGAAATCGACCGCTTCGTGGTGGTGTGTGCTGACGGCATGCCGTCGGCCAGGGCGGAAACCGGGAACATGGACACTGCAAGCCAGGTCAATGCCACAGCCAACGGGAAGCGAGTATTCAGAGTCATGGCTGGGGCCCCTACTGTTGCTGGACGAGAACGGTGAGGCATTTCTGCGCGATCGGAGGCGACGAGGCCATTACAGCCTCCCGCACAGCCAGAACGTATTCACCCGCACTCAGGCTGACCTGATTGCCCGACCGGGCAACCTCTCCGCCCCTGAAGACGTCGAAGTCCGGCGCCGTGGCGCCTCCGATCGAGACCTGGTACTCCCGGTCCGCTGGCGCAATGAAGCGCAGATAAGCGATGTTGCCGTGCTTGTTGCCCGTGCCCGCGGCATTGGAGACACAGACATTGCCGGTCGTTGCACCCACCACCAGAGAGCGATACACCGGCAGCGCGCTGGGCACCCCGCCGTCGTTCGATTCGCCCGTGCCATACGCGTCACTGGAAGTGATGCTTTGTGCATTCAACAGACTCGTCAGTGCCAAGCCATTGGCAGGAGACGTCGCTTTGAACGCCGCGGCGAAGGCATGGATCGACGTGACCGGCGCCCCGCTACGAAACTGGAAGCCGGTCAACGTGTCGTGGATGGGCTTGAAACCAGCCTGCCTATTGAGATTCCACAGGATGGACTGGACCGACTCCTCGCTAAACCAGCCAAGATTGATCAACGGGCCAGCCGCAAGGTCCATGAAGTTAAGGACGTTGCCCTGCCGTTCGCCGTAAGAGTCCGCATAGCTGCTTCGGTTGAGCGCGATACCAGACCAAGCATTGCCCCATCCTTCTGAAAAAGCCACTCGCCGGTCAAGGCGGTCGCCTGTCGAATGCTCGCCCCCAATGGAATCGTCGCGACTGAAGGCCGACTGGTAATAGTGGCCCCATTCATGCGCGATCACCGACGCATCGAACTCGTCCGTATCGGTGTTTTCCTTGCCGAGCACATAGATCTGCCGGCCATTGCTTCCATTGTTGAAGAAGAAGGTCGTGCCGATCTGCCCCGCCGCCAAGCTGCCGGGCGACGGCGCGTTGTTGATGCTCCAGAAGACTTTCAACGAAGGAAACGTCGAAGCCGGCGCCACCGACAGCACTTTCTGCATCGAGGTGTAGACCGTGTCGAGCACGGCGAACGGCGCCGCCACCCGCGGCCCGCTGTACCCCGAGCCGCCCCAGCCGCTGTCCGCGCGCAGGTCGCGCGTCAATGCCGCACTGCCCGACGAGAAACTCGCCGACTGCATCGAGTACATCGCTTCGCTGCGGGTGTTGTCGCGCACCGTGACATCCCAGGTGGCACCGGCTCCGGTCCGGGTCAGTTGGGCCCGAACGCGCACGATGATGTTCGTGTTGCCCGGCACCGAGACCGTGTAGTTGCCACCGTCATCCGTGGTGGTCAACGCGAGTTGTGCGGACGTGTTGGCATCGAGCACCTCCACCGTGGCGCCGCGCACCGGCTTGGCCGTGGTGTTTGCATACACGAGGGGGCCGTTGTTGTTCGGCACCGAGTCGTAGGTGGCTTTCCCGCTCAGGGCGACCGGATTCAGCACGATCGGCAGACCGATGGGCAGCCCGATCGGCAACCCACCGCCGCCTCCGCCGCCACCTCCCCCACCGCAACCCGCCAGCAATGCCGCGGCGATGCACGCCGCACCGAATGCAAAAGAGAACTTCTGGCTCATCACGTGTGCTGCCCTCGTTTCAGCCCCGGCGCACTGCGTCCTGCAGGCCGGTGCGCGAGGATGCCACAGTTGATAAGCAAACGAGAAGCACAAAAAAGCCCGCCTGCATTTCTGCAGGCGGGCTGCGCTCGGAATGCGACGCGAGGTCGAATTACTGCAGCTTGATCTCGACGTCGACGCCGGCCGGCAGGTCGAGCTTCATCAGCGCGTCCACGGTCTTGTCGGTGGGATCAACGATGTCCATCAGGCGCTGGTGCGTGCGGATTTCCAGCTGGTCGCGCGACGTCTTGTTGACGTGCGGCGAACGCAGGATGTCGAAACGCTTCATGCGGGTCGGCAGGGGCACGGGACCCTTGACGATCGCGCCGGTGCGCTTGGCGGTGTCCACGATTTCAGCGGCCGACTGGTCGATGAGCTTGTAGTCGAATGCCTTCAGGCGGATGCGGATCTTTTGCTTGGTAGCCATGGTGATTCCTTTGCGTCCAGCTTAGATGTCGAGGATCTTGGCCACGACGCCCGAACCCACGGTACGGCCGCCTTCACGGATGGCGAAGCGCAGGCCTTCTTCCATCGCGATCGGGTTGATCAGCTTCACGGTGATGCTGACGTTGTCGCCGGGCATGACCATTTCCTTGTCCGTGGGCAGCTCGATCGCGCCGGTCACATCCGTCGTGCGGAAGTAGAACTGCGGACGGTAGTTGTTGAAGAACGGCGTGTGACGGCCACCTTCGTCCTTGGACAGGACATACACCTCGGCGGTGAAGTGCACGTGCGGCTTGATCGAGCCGGGCTTGCACAGCACTTGGCCGCGTTCGACTTCTTCGCGCTTCGTGCCGCGCAGCAGCACGCCGACGTTGTCGCCCGCTTGACC
>NZ_CALRZC010000066.1:0-35648 GCF_943372545.1 Variovorax sp. YR752
CGGCGCAATGAGGTCGAGCGTCTGTTCCGCCGCCTCAAGGGCTATCGGCGCATCTTCTCTCGCTTCGAGAAGCTCGACGTCATGTTCACCGCGTTCATCAGCTTCGCGCTCATCGCCGACGGTTTGCGGTTGTGTTAACACGCCCTAGCCTTCGGCGGTCAGCCGCGGCAGCAACTGCCGGCGGCCCGCGGGCGTGAGTTCCACCGCACGCCCGTCGCCACGCCGCATCCAGCCCTGCGCGACGCAGTGCGCGAACAGCTCGTCGGCGAGTTGCCCGGCCAGGTGGTCGCGCCGCTCCGACCAGTCCATGCAGGCATAGGCGTAACGCCGCTTCGCAGTCGGCGGCCGCGGTGAAACGCCAAGGCCGGCGAGCCAGGCACGGCCCTCGTCGGTGAGCCGGTAGCCGTTCGCCTCGACCTGCAAGCCCTGTTGTGCGAGCAGCGTCTCGAACAGCCGCACGCCCAGCCGCCCGGCGAGGTGGCCGTAGCAGCAGCGCGCCTCGCGCAGCCGCGCCCGCTCGGGGCGGCTCCAGGCCGCGTCACGCGCGCCGGCTTCGGCCACCAGCGCCAGCGCCTCCAGCGCATGTGCCACCTCGGCACCGGCGAGGCGGTAGTAGCGGTGCCGGCCGCGCGGCTCGCAGAGCACGAAGCCGGCGTCGAGCAGCTTGCCGAGGTGGCCGCTGGCGGTGGCCGGCGTCACCGAGGCGGCCGTGGCCAGTTCGCCGGCGGTGGCGAAGTCGCCCGACAGCAGGTGGCTCAGCATGCGCGAGCGCGCCGTGTCGGCCACCATCGCGGCGGCGCGGGCCAGGCGCGGTTCGTGGTCGCGCGCCATCGGGCTCAGGCCGGCGCGAGCGCAGGCCGCTCGCGGGTGGTGGCCACGTCCTCCAGCCAGCTGCGTTCCTCGCGCAGGATGAAGCGCTCGCGCTGCGCGAAGGCGAAGTTCGCGCGGCCTTCGGCATCGGTCTTCAGCGTCGCGCGGTAGCGCTCGTAGGCGGCCAGCCCGTCGAAGCCGATCAGCCCCCAGGCAACGTCGTTGCTGCCCTCGTGCGGCAGGAAGTAGCCGATCAGGTGACCGCCGCAGCGCGGGATGATGCGGCCCCAGGCCTCGGCGTAGGCACGGAAGGCCTCGCGCTGGAACGGATCGATCTGGTAGCGGATGAAGCAGGTCAGGTTCATGGCTTCACTGTGCCGCAGGACGCGGCGGTGATGCTTCGGCGGGAACCGAAGCGTGCGGCACCACTACGCGCCAAGGCGTTCCCGCAGCGCCGCCAGCACCGGCGCCAGCGCGCGCGCGAGGCCGTCCAGGGCCGCCTGCAGTTCCGGTGGCTCGGCGCCGGCACCGCAGGCGGCTTCGAGTGCTCCGGCCGCGCGCTCGACGTCCAGTGCGCCAAGCGTTCCCGCCGTGGACCGCAGCGTGTGCGCCAGGCGGCGCAGCGTGGTCATGTCACCGGCCTGCAGCGCCTGCAGGAATGGCGCGGGGAAGTCGGCCTGTTCGCGCAGGAACATGGCCAGCAGGCGATGGAACAGGTCGGCGTCGCCCAGCGCGCGGCTGCGCCACACCGAGGTGTCGATGCCGGGAATGCCGTCCGTCGCCGGGTCCAGCCCGGCGGTGCGCTCGGGCACGCTGCCCTGCCGTGGCGGCCGGACCCAGCGCGCCAGCGTCGCGAACATCTCGTCGACGCGGAACGGCTTGCCGATCTGGTCGTTCATGCCGGCCGCGATCGCGCGCTCGCGGTCGCCGATCATCGTGTTGGCCGTCATCGCGATGACCGGCAGCGCCTGCAGCCGCGGATCGCGCCGCAGTGCCTGCGTCGCGGTGTAGCCGTCCATGACCGGCATCTGGCAGTCCATCAGCACGCCATCGAAGGTGTCGTGCGCGAGGATCTCGAGCGCCTGTGCGCCGTCCGCGGCCAGCTCCACCTCGACACCGCAGCGCGTGAGCAGTTCGCGGGCCAGTTCCTGGTTCACCGCGTTGTCTTCCACCAGCAGCACGCGGGCGCCGCGCAACCGTGCCTGGTGCTCCTGCAGCGACATGTCGGGCGCCGGACGGGCGGCCGACACGACGTGCCGATCGACGGCCTCGCCGCAGGCATCGAGCAGGTTCGACGGGCTCACCGGCTTGGACAGGATCGCCCGGCAATCCAGCCCGTGCTCGGCCAGGCTGAGCTTCAGGTCTTCGCGCTCGAACCCGGTGACCATCAACACCGTCGGCGGCCGGTGCGCGAAGCGGGTGCGCGTGATCGAGCGCAGGCATTCGATGCCGTCCATCTGCGGCATCTTCCAGTCGATCAGCGCCAGATCGTACGGCTGGCCCTGCGCGTCCCGCTGCGCCAGCATCTGCAGCGCCTGCGTGCCGTCGCGTGCGCCCTCGGCGTGCAGCCCCAGCGCACAGGCCATGCCGGTCAGGATCTGGCGCGCGCTCGGGTTGTCGTCGACCACCAGCAGGCGCAGGCCGCGCAGCGTGTCGGGCCCGGCCGCCGTCGCCGGTTCCGGCTGCACGTCGAAGCGCAGGCTGAAGCTGAAGCGGCTGCCGCGGCCCTGCTCGCTGTCGACCTCGATGCGGCCGCCCATCAACTCGACCAGGCGCTGGCAGATGGCCAGCCCGAGGCCGGTGCCGCCGTAGCGGCGGCTGGTCGACACGTCGGCCTGCACGAACGGCTGGAACAGCCGCGCGCGAACCTCCGGCGGGATGCCGACCCCGGTGTCGCGGACGTCGAAGCTCAGCAAGGCCGAGCCGTTGTCGCGTTCGACCAGCTCGACGCCGATCACGACCTCGCCGTGCTCGGTGAACTTCACCGCGTTGTTGCCCAGGTTCAGCAGCACCTGGCTGAGCCGCACGGGGTCGCCGACGAGCCGGGTCGGCACGCGGGGCGACTGGTCGAAGACCAGCTCCAGGCCCTTGTCCTGCGCGCGCATCGCGAGCAGGCCGGCCAGGTCGTCCATCACGTCGACCAGGCTGAAGTCGGTGCGCTCGATGTCGAGCCGGCCTGCCTCGATCTTCGAGAAGTCGAGGATGTCGTTGATGATGCCGAGCAGGGCCTCGGCCGAACGGTGCACCGTCTGGATGAAGCGCCGTTGCTTGTGGTCCAGCGAACCCTGCAGCGCCAGGTACGACATGCCGATGATTGCGTTCATCGGCGTGCGGATCTCGTGGCTCATGTGCGCGAGGAACTCGCCCTTGGCCCGCGAAGCGGCCTCGGCCGCCTCGCGGGCGTGCTGCTCCGCCTCGGCAAGCTTGCGGGCGGTGAGGTCCAGCACGTAGGCCACGCCCAGCCCGCCGCTGCGATCGAGCAGCGCCGAGCCCACCAGCACCGGGATGCGATGCCCGTCGCGGTGGATCAGCTCCTTTTCGTAGGCGCCGCAGGAGCCTCGGCGCTGCATCTCCTCGGCGCAGCGGGCGTCGGCGGCCTCATGGCCGGGCGGCGTCAGCTTGTCCCAGCGCAGGCGGCCGGACGACAGGTCTTGCCGGCTGCATCCCAACAGATCCAGCAGCGCTTCGTTGGCTTGCGCGATGCTGCCGTCGGCTCGCCAGAACAGCACGCCGATGATGTTGGACTCGACCAGCCGGTGCACGCGGTCCTGCACTTCGCGAAGCTCGCCGATGTCCCGCCCCACGAGCAGCACGCTGACCACCTGTTGCTGCGCATCCAGCTCCGGCGTGAGGCTGACCAGGCAGGTCAGCGGCCGGCCCTCGGCGTCGTACCAGGCCGACTCGAAGCGGCTGACGACCAGGCCGCGCAACACCTCGCCGACGCGCCGCTCCAGGTCCGCGCCGGCCGCCGCGCCCAGCCACTGCGACGCGGGCAAGCCGACCAGCGAGTCGGAGCGGCAGGCCGCGCGCGCCTGCAGCGCCGGGTTGGCGTAGAGGCAGCGCTGGTCGGGGCCGATGCGCGCGATCAGGTCCGGCGAGTTCTCCACCAGCGTTCGGAACTGCCGCTCCTGCTGCTCGAGCGCCTCCTGCAGGCGCAGGCGCGCCGTGACGTCTCGCGAGACGGTGATGAAGTGCGGAGGCTCGCCTTCGCCCATCGGCATCTTCGACACCGAAAGTTCGTACCAGTGCCGCCCGATCGGCGTGTCGATGAAGATGACCTTGCCCAGCGACAGGCCGGCTTCGTCGGCCTCGCGGAACGCGGCCTTGGCGATCGCCGCACTCTCGGGCGCGAGCACCTCGTCGAGCGTGCGGCCGATCATGAACTCCCGAGAGGCGGCGAGCAGTTCGGGGTTCTTCGTCCACGCGTTCAGGTACCGGCCCTCGGCGCTGCCTTCGAACAGGAAGTCAGGGAACGCGTCGATGATGCCCTGCACGAAGGCCAGCGTTCGCTTGAGTTCCTGCTCGACGTCCCGGCGGGGGGCGAGTTCACTGGAGGACAGCACGAGGAAGCGTTGTCCGGCCGTGTCCATCGGCTGCAACCGGTGGGTGACGGCGAGCCGGCGGCCGTCGGCGGCCTCCACCCAGGTTTCCCAGCTCGACGTGGCGCCCGATTGCCAGCGAGGCTGCCGCGCATCGGCCCACTCCCGGGCAAGGCGGTCGTCGATGTCGGCCAGATGCTGCGCCAGCAGCGCATCGAGGCTGCAAGCGCGCCAGCGACAGGCCGCTTCGTTGCCGAACACCAGGCGGCCCGAGCCATCGGCAATCAACACGACTTCAGCCGATTGGCGGACCCACTCGCACAGCAACTCGCGCGGCTCGGTCGCGCCCTCCGGCACCCTGCCTGCTTCGCCCGGATGGGTCGCCATGGTGTCTCCTGCGCCGCCCTCGCTCGGGCCGCGAGATCTTGTTTCGGGCCGACGGGCGGCTCGCCCGCAGGCGAGCCCCGTGTCGCACGCCGAGATTATGGTGTTGTGCGTGCCTCGGCCCGCGTCCAGGTGCCGGCCCCGGCTGGCGACCAAGCGCCGCGGCGACGGCGGCGTGCCACGCGAGACATCGCGCCCAGGCGTCTCAACGCGGATCGTCCGAATGGATCTGCAGCGCCTCGAGGAAGCGCGACACCATGTTGTAGGAGGCGATCGTCGCCACCAGCTCGACCAGCCGGCGTTCGCCGAGCCGTTCGCGCACCGCCTGCACGACGGCATCGGCGACGTGCACCTCGCGCGTCACGGCGTCGCACAGCGCCAGCACCTCGCGCTGCAGCGGCGTGAAGAGATCGGGCGCGGCGCCCCAGTCGGCCAGCGCGTCGAGTTGCGCAGGCGCCAGGCCTTCCTGCAGCGCGATCGGCGCATGCTGCCCGGCCTCGTAGGGCGCGCCGTTGAGGTGGGCGATGCGCATGATGACCAGTTCGCGCAGGTCGCCGGGCAGGTCGAGCCTCTGCCGCACCTGCGTCATGAAGCCGAGCCAGCCTTCGGCCAGCGGCGGGCTGTGCATCAGCATCTGGTACAGGTGCAGCACGCTGCCGCGCTCGGCAACGATGCGCTGCACCAGCGGCTGCGCCTCGGGCGCGGACAGGTCGGCGTAGGGAATGCGGGCCATGGCAGTGTGAAATCGGGTTCAGACGACCAGCGCCGGGTCGACCTGGCGCATCCGGTGATCGACGTAGTAGCCGCCGTACTCGGTGTACTGCAGGAAGCCGCGTCCGCAGGCGGCGCAGGCCCAGACCTCGCAGCGGTTGCAAGGGAAGTGCCGCGGTGAGATCGGCGCGTCGGCCGCCCAGAACCGGCTGCCCGGCCATTCCTCGACGGTGGGATCCTCGATCGCCGGGTCGCGCAGCGTGCCCAGGTGCTTCAGCAGCGGCTCGCCGAGCGGCAGGCCGATCGACTCCCAGCCGGCGCATTGCAGCCGTGCGCAGGCACAGTCGGCGGGCGAGAGCGCGGGTAGCGGCAGCGCGCGCAGGTCGTCGGCGGTCAGCAGCATCAGTCGGCTTTGATGTCGTTGGCCTTGACGACCTTGGCCCAGGTGTCGAGCTGGGTCTCGATGAAGGTCTGCGCTGCCGCCGGCGCGCCGACGTTGGTGACGATGCCCTGCGCGGCCAGCTTGTCGGCCACCTCGGGCTGGCGCAGCGCGGCGTTGATCTCCTCGTTCATGCGCTGGACGATCTCCGGCGGCGTCTTCGCTGGCGCGAGCACCGCCCACCAGGCCGGCGCGTCGAAGCCGGCGAAGCCGCTCTCGGCGATGGTCGGCACGCCCGGCAGGTTGGCGCTGCGCTGGCTGGTGGTGACGGCCAGCGCGCGCAGCTTGCCGCCGTCGATGTGCGGCTTGGCGAGGAACACCGAACCCACCGCCAGCGGCACGTGGCCGGCGATCGCGTCGCTCATCAGCGGGCCGCCGCCGCGGTACGGCACATGCACCAGGTCCAGCTTGCCGGCCTTGGCCAGCATGGTCACCGCCAGGTGCCCGAGGCTGCCGTTGCCGATGCTGCCGTAGCTGATCGAGGTGCCGCCCTGCGCAGCCTTCACCACGTCGGCAAAGGTCTTGTAGGGCGAGGAGGCGACGGTGGCGATGACCATCGCGCCGGTGCCGATCAGCGACACGGCGGCCAGGTCACGTTTCGTGTCGTAGGGCAGGCCGGGCTGCAGTGCCGCGTTCACGCCATGGGTGTCGAACACCACCGCGTAGGTGTAGCCGTCGGGCGCCGCAGCGGCCACCGCGGCGGTGCCGATCGAGCCCGAGGCGCCGCCCTTGTTCTCCACCACCACGCTCTGGCCGAGGCGCTGCTGCAGCACCGGCGCGAGGATGCGCGCCACCTGGTCGACCGAACCACCGGGCGGGAACACGGCGACCAGCTTGATCGGCTGCTTCGTCGGCCAGGCCTGGGCCTGCGCCGCCCCGGGGACGAAGGCGCAGATCAGCGCTGCGGCGGCGAGCAGCGGCCGGACGCGGAACGGGGCGAGGAGCAGGAACGACGAGGGCATGGCGGCATCCAGGCTGGTGCATCGGAGGCCCGCCGCGCAAGGCGGCGGGCCGGCCGAGTGTGCGCGAGCCGCCTTGCCCTGTCGTGCTGGAAAGCCCGAAGGGCCTCCAGCCGCCGCCTCAGGCGCCGTCTTCGGCCGTCGGCGCGAAGCGCGGCAGCACCTCGCCCCAGACCAGCCTCACCATCGGGTTCTCGAAGCGCCCCGGGGCGATGCGCCAGTCGGCGCCGAAACTCAGCGCCAGCGCATGCAGCGGGATCAGGTCGGTGCTGCCCTCGACCGGCGAGGGGTACATGATCTGCTCGTCGAGCACGCCGAAGATGGCCTGGAACTTGGTCGGATCGCCGCAGCCGGACTGCGTGAAGTCGGGCACCATCGAGCCGATGCCCAGGCCCAGCGAGCCGTGGCGCGTCTTGGTGTCCAGCGCCAGGTAGGCGACCAGCTGGTCGTCGTCGCCGGGCATCGGGATCGCCTCGTAGGTGGCGCTGCCGGTCCACACCAGTGTGCACTTGGGCGTCGGAAAGGCGCCGCTGGCGACCATCGGCAGGTTCGACTCGCGCGTGGCGATGGTGTGGCGCGTGGCCTGCGCCGGCACCTCGCCCGGCGCCTCGCGCGTCGGGCCGACGTCGGCACGCAGGCGGATGCTGCCCAGCCCGGTCACCTTGAGGCCCTGCGCCTCGAGCAGCTTCCAGGTGTAGTCGAGCTTGAGCGTCCATTCGCTGAGCTGGCGCCAGTTGCTCTTCAGCCCGCGCACCTCCACCCGCACCGGGCCGGCCGAGCCGCTGCCGGTGCGCGGCAGTTCGCAGACGATGCGCTCGGGCTTCCACTCGACGATCTTCAGCGCGACCTGGTCGACCGTCACCTTGCCCATCGTCCTGCCGAACAGGCCGTGCAGCTTGAGCCGGTCCTTGTACTCGTCGACCTCGACGTGGTGGATGCTCGGCGCGAGTTCCTGCACGTGGCTGCGCGGCAGCCGCGGCAGCGCGACGAACCTCGATTGGCTGCCCGGGTCGACGTCGAGCGTCTTCTTGCCCACGTCGCCCATCACGGCGTCCCAGGGGAAGGGCCGCTGCTTCGGCGACTCCGGCTGGAACCGATTGGCGCCGACGAGACGGTCGGTGAGGTAGCGCGTGGCGCGGAAGGCGCCGGTCGGCGTGACGGTGCCGTCCCAGCCGAAGTAGACCGCCGCGCCGGCCCTGTGGCAGGCGGCCACGAAGCCGACCGCCCAGCGGGCGTCGCTGGTGCGCGCGCTCGAGCAGGCGTTCATCACCACCACGCTGTCGGCCGCGAACTTCCAGTACGCATCGACGAACTTCGCGGTGACGCCATAGCGTGTGTCCCAGTCGTCGAACAGGCCGCCAAGGATGGTCTCGCCGTTGGTGGCGGTGAAGTAGGTCAGGCGCCGCGCATCGAGGTCGGCGCGCATCTCGGGCTGCTCTTCCTGCGCGGCACTGACGAGCGTCGACGATTGCACCGAGTACATCACCTGTTCCGACGACGGCGTCAGCACCGGCGCGAAGGCGCCGCCGTGGGCGTTGAGGTAGAAGTAGCCGTCGCCCTGCACCGCGCGCAGCGCGCTGACGTGGGCGGTGTGCGGCGTGATGGCGCTCATCGTGTAGCCCTTGTCACCCAGCCAGGCCGACAGGTCGGTGACCACGTCGGCAGTGTCGAACTCGGGGCCGAAGGCCTGCATCACGCGCGCGGCCTTGCTGCCTGGCACCTCCACCGGCGCGGCCGCGGCGGCCATGCGGTAGGCACGCTCGGCGCTGGCCGGCGCGCGCCGCGGCGGTGGGTTGAGCGCGATCAGGTGCACCCGCCCGTCGGCGAACTCGCCCCAGGCGCACTGGCCGGCGTGGTCGGCGCCGACCGCGGCGTAGATCGGCTGCCTGCGCAGGTGCGCGGCCAGCGCATCGACGAAGGCGGCCGGCGCGAGCTGGCGCTGCGCGAGCGCGCGGCACTGCTCTTCGACGCCGCGGATCGCGGCGACACGCGCGGCGGCGTCGACACTGCCGCCGCTGTTGCCACCGCCGCCGCTGCCGGACCCGCTGTCCGGGTCCGCCGCAGGCCCGTCACCGCCCCCGCCGCCGCAGGCGGCGAGCAGCAGGGGCAGGCCGACAGTGGCGGCACTGCCGGACAGGGCGCGCAGGAATGCGCGGCGCTTCGTGTTCATGTCTGGACTCCAATCCTCGGCGCGGCACCATGCCGGGCACGGGAGGGAGTCTCTTCAGGCGGCCGCGCCCCGGCATCGCCCGATGGAGCCATGCCGGGCCAGCGCGGCGGGCCACGCCGCGGTCGTCAGTCGTCGCGCGCCGCCGGCATGCGCGACAGGCAGCGCCGGTGGCGTTCGTCGACGCGCCTGGCGAACCACTCGGTGGTCAGCTTGCGCGTGAACTTCGGGCTGTGCAGGTCGATCTTCGGCAGCACGGCGCGCGGCAGTGCGCGCCGGTCGAGCTGCTCGGCGTAGGCGAACACACGCTCGTAGAGCGCGGTGTTCTCGAAGCCGGCGTCCTCGCCCTGGCCCAGGTCACGGCGGATCGCGGATTCGCTCAGGCCCAGGCGGCCGGCCAGCGTGACGGCGGCGCGCTCGGTTTCGCCGCGCGGCGCGTCGCTGGCGCGCGGCAGCAGGTCGCCATCGAGCGCCACCGGCAGCCCCGAGGCCACGGCGAGCGCGTTCTGGAAGGCCGCGTTGCGGCTGGCCCAGCGGCCGGCGTTGAAGTCGGCGAAGCGGTAGATCGGCTGCTCGTAGGGCGCGTCGTAGGCGAGCAAGTGGGCGGCGCCGAAGTACAGCCCGCCGCGGCGCGTGAAGACCTCGCGGCGGATCGAGTCCTTCACCGGATAGGGGTAGGGCCGCGCCTCGGCCTGCGCTTCGGCAAAGGCGATGCTCACCTGCATCGGCCCGCCGGTGCGCACCGGGTTGCGGTCAGCCAGGAAGGCCTTGCCCAGCGGCACCATGGCGACGAAGTCCTCGAACACCTCGCTGAGCTGGCGTTCGGTCTTCACCGCGTCGATGCGTTCGGCGTAGCTGCGCCCGCCCTTGGACGGCAGCGCCAGCGCGGCACGCACCGCGAGCATCGGCACGCCGGCACTGCCGGCGCGGCGCTCGATCTCCTTCCAGGCGATGGCGGCCAGGCCGGGCACCGCCGGGTCGGCGCGGTAGCCCGACTCCTGCTCGGTCACAGCCAGCACCGCGCAGAGGTTCTGCGCCGTCGACGGCAGTTCCAGCGTAGCCAGCGCGGCGTGCACGTCGGCGGCCCAGCCGGCGCGGTCTTCGAGCTTCTCGGGCAGCACCTTCAGGACGGCCTCGCGCGCCTCGCTCGGGCCCATGCCCTGCGGCTCGGCCATGCGGCCCGGCAGCGCGCAGCCGGCCAGGAGTGCGGCGAGAACGGCGGCGGCTGCGGCGGTGCGCATGGATCGGGGCAAGGCGCAGGCAAGGCTCATCGGCCGCATTCTGGGGCCGCGGGCGAGACGGCTGGAGGCCCACGAGCGCGATCGATCCGCCGCGCAGCGTGCCGGTCTCGGCCTGCGAACGGCGTTCGTTTCTCTCCCCGGGCGGCGCACAATGGCGCCCACCGGCGATGCAGGTGCTGGGCAAGTGCAGGCCGCCGGCCGGTGGCAGCTCGAGGAGGAACGGCGTGGTGATTGATCGTGGCGTGGCGATCGGTCGTGGGCGCGCATGTCGCTTCGCCCTCACCCTGATCGCGCTGTGTGTCCTGCTGCCCGGGCTGTCGACCGCCGACCCTGTCGTCGAGGCCCGCCAGGCCGTCGAAATGGCGTCGAGCCGTTCACCGGCATGGACCGGCCCGACGTCCGGGCCGCTCACCGAACCGGGCAGGTCGGTCGTGGTGCTGGCTGAAGACCTGCGCAACGGCGGGGTCCTCGGCGTCGCCCAGGGCATCCGCGAGGCCGCGCGCGCGATCGGCTGGAAGGTGCGAATCGTCGATGCAGGCGGCACGGCAGCCGGCCGCCGAAGGGCAGTCGCCGATGCGCTGGCAGCGCAGCCCGACGGCCTCGTGATCTGCGGTTCGGACGCGCATGAACTCGAACCCCTGCTGCGCGAAGCGAGCCCCCGGCTGCCGCCGGTGGTCGGCTGGCACGCGGGCCCGAGCCCCGGTCCCATCGCGGGGACATCCGTCGCGATGAACGTGAGCACCGACCCGATCGCCGTCGCACGCACGACGGCGCTGGCAGCGGTGGCGCAATCGGGCGGCAAGGCCGGCGTCGTGGTGTTCACCGACTCCCGCTTCGCCATCGCGACCGCCAAGGCCCAGGCCATGGCAGACGTCGTGCGCCAGTGCAGCGGCTGCACGCTGCTCGAGGTGCGGGACCTGCCCATCTCGGACAGCGCGGCGCGCATGCCGGCGGTGACCCGCGAACTGCTCGCCGCGCACGGACCTCGCTGGACGCACGCGCTGGCGATCAACGACATCTACTTCGACTACGCGGTGCCCGTGCTGATCGAGGCGGCGCTGCCCAACCGCGCGATCAGCCTGCTGTCGGCGGGCGACGGCAGCGCGTCGGCGTTCATGCGCATCCGCGCCGGGACCTACCAGACGGGCACGGTGGCCGAGCCGCTGAACATGCAGGGCTGGCAGGTGATCGACGAGTTGAACCGTCTCCTTGCCGGGCAGGCGGTGAGCGGCTTCGTCGCACCCGTGCATCTCGTGTCTGGCGAGAATCTCCTCTCGAATGGCGGCTCCCGGTTCGTGTACGACCCGGCGAACGGCTATCGGGACATCTACCTGCGGATCTGGAAACAACGCTGACCGGGGGCAAGGTCTCTTCGCCATGCGAATCCTCTCTCCGCCACGCCACGCCGCGCTGATGAGCCGGCTGAAGCCGCACTCGTTGCGCGCGCAGTTCGCGGTGGCGCTGTCGGCCATGGCCGTTCTCATCGTCGTCGGCGGCGCGACGGCCTTCCTGGCCCTGTTCGCCACCGGCAATGCGGCGCGCCAGTTCTCGGAGGAACAGGTCGCCCGGGCGCAGAACACCCAGGACCTGCAGCAACGGACCTTGCAGATCGAACTGCTGGCCGAACGCCTGGTCGCGGCCGAATCCCGCGACCTGGCCCGCCAGACCTACACCCAGATCCTGGGCGAACTCGATGCGCTCGACCAACTCACCGCCCGGCTGGCGGTCAGCGAGGACGTGTCGGTGCTCGACCTGCACCAGTCCAGCCAGCTGTTCCGGAATTCGGCCCATGTCCTGGCACAGCTGCGCGATGCCGCGGCCCGACCCGAGCGTGCGCAAGAGCCGCCCACGACGGCGGCGCTGAGGAGCTACCGCGACGAGATGCGGGTCCACGCGCAGGCCTTGGCGCAGTCCGCCCGCGAGCAGTCGGACCGGCTCGCCCGGGCGCATCAGGCGGCCGTGCTGCGCGTCGTCGACGCATCGCACGCGAGCGCGTACTGGGTGATCGCCTGGCTCGCCGTCAGCCTGGTGACCGCCTGGCTCATCGCGCGCGTCTTCCTCGGCCAGCACGTCATCGCCCGGCTGCAGCAGGTCAGCCGCAGCCTGCTGCACGTCGACGAGCACGTCGACTCACCACCGCATGTCGCCGTGCACGGCGACGACGAGATCGGCGCGATGGCGCGCGCGGTGGAACGGTTCCTGTCCGACCGCCGCCAGCTGGCCAGCACACGCACGCTGCTCGAGGCCGAGCGGCAGCGGCTGACCGCGATCATCGACAACACCGCGGATAGCATCGTCGTGCTGCAGGGCGGCCAGGTGCTGCAATTGAACCGCGCCGCCGAGCGCATGTTCGGCATCTCCAGCGCGCAAGCGGTCGGCCAGCCCGGCGACGCGTTGCTGGCTGACTTCGACTGGAGCCCCGGCGCCGTTCCCGGCATGGCGCGCGATGCGTCGGCGCGCGGCCGCGACGGTTCGACCACCCCGGTCGAGGTATCGCTCAATCCGGTGGCTTCGGGCACCGGTGGCCTGGTCGTGCTCGTGATCCGCGATGCGACCCTGCGCCGGCAGGCCGAGCGGCACCTCATCGCGGCGCGCGACGCCGCCGAGGCCGCCCGGGAGACACAGGCGGTCTTCCTGGCGAACATCAGCCACGAACTGCGCACGCCGCTGAACGGCATCCTCGGCTTTGCGCAGATCCTGCGGCGCGACGAGGCACTGACCGAGCGGCAGGCCAGAGGGCTGAAGGTCATCGAGGAAAGCGGGCAGCACCTGCTGATGCTGATCGACGACATCCTCGATCTGGCGCGCATCGACAAGGCCCGGCTCGAGCTGCACCCGGTCGAGGTCGACCTGCCGGCCTTCCTGCAGGTGGTGTGCGACATCGTCCGCGTCAAGGCGCAGGAGAAGCGCCTGGACTTCGTCTGCGCCGCGGCCCCCGACCTGCCTGCGACGGTCTGCATCGACGAGAAGCGGCTGCGCCAGGTGCTGCTCAACCTGCTGTCGAATGCCATCAAGTTCTGTGACGCCGGACAGGTGACGCTGCGCGCCAGCGCGGTGCAGCCGAGGGCAGGCGCTCGCGCCGGCGGCCTGCGCTTCGAGGTCGAAGACAAGGGCATCGGCATGAACGAGGCGCAGCTGGCCAGGCTGTTCCAGCCGTTCGCGCAAGTGGCCGAGCACCAACGGCGCGCAGGAGGTGCCGGCCTCGGCCTGGCCATCAGCCGACAGCTGGTACGCCTGATGGGCGGTGACATCCAGGTCCACAGCCGCGAAGGTCAGGGCAGCGTCTTCTCGTTCGAGATCGAGGCGCCGGCAGCGCAGGCGCCGCATCGCGTGCCGCCTGCCGGCCTGCCCGCCGGCGGGCCGATCAACGGCGTCGCGGTGCCTCATTGCCCACCGCCCGCGCCGGGCCACGACACCGTGGCCGACCCTCGGGCCGTCGTGAGCGGTGCGCGTGTGCTCGTCGTCGAGGACAACGCCATCAACCGTGAACTGGTGATGGAACTGCTGAGCGCCGCCGGCGCCGTGGTCAGCGTCGCCTGCGACGGCCAGGAGGCGCTCGACATGCTGGAGCAGCAGCGTTTCGATGCCGTGCTGATGGACTGCCTGATGCCGGTGATGGACGGCTATGCCGCGACCCGGGCACTGCGCCTGCGCCCCGAGCTCCAGGCCCTGCCGGTCATCGCGCTGACCGCCAACGCCATGGTGGGAGACCGCGAGAAGGCCCTTGCATCGGGCATGAGTGACCACCTCGCCAAGCCCGTCAAGTTCGAGGAGCTGTTTGCGACACTGGCGCGCTGGTTGCGCCCTGGAAGCCCCATCGTCACGGACAGGGCTGCCTCGTAGCGCTCGCGAGGGCCGTGCCGCTCAGTCCAGCGGCCAGCCTGCCATCTTCGACAGGCTCAGCGCCTCGGCCTCGCTGACCGTGGGGCCGCAGGCGTGCTGCGCGTCTGCGCTGCGATGCGCCGGCCAGCAGCGTCTTGGCCGGTTCGTCCCAGGCGTGCAGCGCCAGGCTGAAGGTGCCGCAGTGCGCCGGCAGCAGCGAACCGCCGCCGAGCAGCGCATGCACTTCGAGCGCGTTGTCCGGCCCGAGGTGGATGTCGCCCCAGGACGGGTGGAAGGCGCCCACCTCCAGCATCACCTGGAAGCGCCTGCGGCCGACCAGCCGTGACGGCGAGGCACGTTGGCCCATGGACTTCATCGGTGACACCTCCGTCAGCGCATCATGCCTGCGCCTGTCGTGCGGTGGCGCGCTGCATGAACACGTCGAACCCGACGATCGCCCCCGCACCGAGTGCGACCAGGATCACCAGCAGGCGGAAGTCCTCGCCGTACATCAGCCCGTGCATGCGCTCGAAGCGGTTGGCGGTGGTGCAGACCACGTCGGCTGCGGCCATGCCGGTGTAGTGCATCGTGCAGACGGCCGCGGCCATCACCAGTGCCGCACCGACACGATGCAGCGTGCTGCGCACATGGAAGGCGAGCCACAAGGCCGCGGTGGCGGCGACCACCGCGATCAGCACGGCGGCGGCCACGAGCGCGCCGTTCCAGTCGAGGTAGCCGCCGAAGCTCATCGAGCCCATGCCCATGAAGTGCATCAGCGACACCCCCAGCCCGGCCACCGGCCCGGCCACCGCGAGCCGCTGGTACGAGAAGGCCCCGGCAGCCATGTAGCCCAGCGCGAACGCCGACACGCCCACCGCGACGAGCAGCGACAGCAGCGTGCCGACCAGGCCATAGCCGACCGCCATGCCGGTGTCCCAGGCGAGCATGCCGAGGAAATGCATCGACCAGATGCCGACGCCGCCGAGTGCCACACCGGCGAAGGCCGCGTTGAGCCGGTTCACGCCACCACCCTTGGCGCGCACCAGCGTGCTGGCCGCCAGCGCCGCATAGGCACCGAAGGCGGAGATGAGGAACGAGACGGCGACCAGCGTCGTGTCGTAGCGGGTGGTCAGGACTTCTTCGACTGCCATGGGCTCACTCCGTTCGATGGAGGCGCGATTGGAGCAGCGCAGAGGCCGTCGCGACGGCACGCCTCGAGGAGCCCTGCGGTCGCGCCGGGTCTTGCGTGCAGAGCGCACACGGCCCCGCCCAGCTTCCCATCGGGCCACCCACGGCATGACGGCAGCGGCGACAGATGAGCAGCGGCGACACGGGATTGAATCGCTTCACCCACTGGCAGCGTTGCAGACGGCACGGCGGTAGATTGCAGGCCATGAGCACACCGACATCGACCCGCCGCCGCCTGCTGGCGTTCGCCGCCGCGCTGGCGCTGCCGCCGCTGCGCACACGCGCCGAAACGCCACCCGTCCTGCTCGGCACCTCCACCGCCGGTGGCGGCTTCGCGCTGTACGGCGAGACGCTCGAGCGCATCCTCAACCGGCGCAGCGGCCGCGCGCTCGTGCGCACGCAGCGCACACGCGGCACGGCGGAGAACCTGGTGCTGCTGCGCGAGGGGAAGATCGACGCCGCGCTGATCCAGGGCACCGCGGCCGGCGAGCTGCTGGCGCAGGGCCCGGCCAGCGGTTTGCGCATCCTCTTCGCGATGTACCCGAGTGCGGGGCTGCTCGCCGTGCCCGCGGCCTCGAGCGCGCGGCGGCTGGAGGACCTGCGCGGCCGGCCGGTGGTGTTCGGCGTGCGCGCCAGCGGCCTGGTCACGCTGGCGCGGCAGGTGTTCGACGGCATCGGCCTGGACATCGAGCGCGACTTCGAGGCCATCTACGTCGAGCAGGCGGCGCAGTCGCCGCGCCTGATGATCGAGGGTCGCGCCGACGCGCTGTGGGGCGCCGGCGAAGGCTGGCCGGGCTTCGTGCAGGTGGCGCAGGCGCCTGGCGGCGCGCGCTTCATCGGGCCGGCACGCGAGCAGATCCCGCGCATCCTCGCCAGGCATCCGCTGCTGCAGGCGATGGACGTGCCAGCCGGCACCTACCCCGGCATCGAGGTGCCGCTGCCCAGCGTCGGCTCGGTGAACTGGATCCTCGCCCGCGAAGACCTCGACGAGGCCCGTGCCGGCGCCTTCGTCGAGGCCCTGCACGCGGCCGCCGCCGAACTGGCAGCGGCGCTGCCGCAGGCGGCCTTCAGCACGCTGGCCAATACGCTGGCCAGCGCACCGTCGCCCGAGCTGCTGCACCCGGTGCTGCGGCGGCCGCGCTAGAGGCGGCGCGCCGCGGCACGCTCAGTGCGCCGCGCCGAGGTGGCGTGCGCCGGCGAGTTCGCCGATGCGCTGGCCCATCTGCTCGCCGGCCTCGGTGGCCGAGCGGAAGTGGATGCCGCCCCAGATGCGCGCGTTCGACACCTCGCGCACGAAGTCATCGGGGCGCTGCCAGCGGCGCACCGCGCCCTTGGCACTCGGGCTGCTGGTGGCCAGCGGCAGCGCCGCGTTGCCGCTGTCGGCCTTGATGACCGTGGCCACCGCTGCGGCCAGGATGCTGTGGCCGCTCGGGTACTCGGGATGCATCGGCGCGTCGATCAGCGGCGCCCAGCCCGGCTCGCGCGGCGTCGCCGCATTGCCGTCGCTGTCGCCGTTGCGGATCGCCGTCGCCGGGCGCCAGAAGTGGTGGTGGTACTTGGCGTCGAACACACCGATCAGCGCGTCGTCCATCGCCTGCGCCGCGGCGGCGAACAGGCGTGCGTTGCGCTTGACGTCGCGGCCCGGCTGCAGCGCCACCGAACGCAGCACGCCGTGGTAGATCGCCGGCAGCGAGTACTCCCAGAAGCGCGCCACCTCGGTCTGCCCGGCAGTGCGCTGCGTGCTGGCGCGGCCGCCGAGCTCACGCACCTCGTTGAAGTCGCGTGCCCAGCGTTCGCTGGCCAGCGCCGGCGGCGGGCCGGGGCGGAACTGCGACGCGCTCGCCATCAGCCAGGGCTTGCGCAGCGGCCACTGCGGGATCGCCGGCGCGGCCGTGGGCACGTAGGCACCCGGCGCGGCATGCGGCCGGTAAGCCTCCGGCTGTGCCGGGTTGTCGTCGGCGCGGCGCGCGAACAGCTCGGCCGCGGCCTTCTCGCCGGCGGCGATGCCGGCCGCCTTGGCCGGGCCGTCGGCCAGCTTGGCCAGCGCCGCCTGCACAGCGGCCTCGACCGCTGCCTGCTGTGCCGGCAGCAGCTTGCCGAGCACGATTCGGTGTGCAGCGGCGACGGCCGCGTCGGCCGAGGCATCGGCCGGCGTCGCGGCCACCGCGTCGGCCACTGCCGTCTGCAGCAGCGCCATCACGCGGACGGCCGGCGGCGTGCCGAGCTTCGATTCAGCGATCAGCGCGTCGGCCTGCTGGTTCCAGTCGGTGATCAGGTCGGCGTGCGCCGGCAGGGCCGGCAGCAGCAGCACCGCGGCCAGTGCGAGGGTGTGCCGCGCGAAGCGGGTGGGAAGCATGTTCAGCATGGGAACTCCGATCGGCTTCATTGTTTGGTCACCACGATCTCGAGGTACTCGGACGGCACCACCAGCGAGCTGGGGCCGGCGACGTTCATCTGCTCGAGCAGCGCGGTGATGTCGCGCGCCAGCGCGGCCTGGCCCTGCGTGTCGAGCGCGCCGAAGGCCTTCAGGGTCGGGCCGTACCAGCCGCGGAACACCTCCAGCCAGTGCGCCGCCGAGCGGTAGCGGAAGTTGAAGATGCGGCGCTCGACACGCAGCGTCGCGGCCTGCTCGCCGAACAGCGCGCGCAGGTGCGCCTCGGTGCCCCACAGCGCCGGCGACTGCGCGCCCGCGGGCGGCGGCACATGCGTGCCGATCAGCTTGAACAGGCGGCCGATGAAGCCCTCGGGCGTCCAGTTCGCCATGCCGATGCGGCCGCCGCGGCGCAGCACGCGCAGCATCTCGCGCGCGGCGCGCGGGTGCTCGGCGGTGAACATCACGCCGAAGGTGGACAGCACGGCGTCGAAGCGGCCGTCGTCGAAGGGCAGCGCCTCCGCGTCGGCAACCTCGAACTGCACGGGCAGGCCTTCGGCGCGGGCGCGCTCGGCGCCCTTGTCGAGCAGCGTGCCCACGTAGTCGGTCGAGACCACGTCGGCGAAGCGACGCGCGGCGGCCAGCGTCGCGTTGCCGTTGCCGGCGGCGACGTCGAGCACCTGCTCGCCGGCGCGGATGTCGGCAGCCTCGGCGAGCGACTCGCCGACGATCTGCAAGGTGGTGCCGACGACGGCGTAGTCGCCGCTGGCCCAGGTGGCCTGCTGGCGTTGCTTGATGGCCGCGAAATCGGGGGTGGCGGCGGCCGCGGGAGTGGTCGGGATGGCAGTGGCAAGAGACATGGATCGTTCCTCGGGATGGTGTGGATGCGTGCCGCTCGAAGCGAGTCGGCGCATGGAGGAATCGCAAGTCCGGCGCGAAACCCGACATGACGAACTAGGGGGATGGTCGGCGCACAATCCGCGCATGGCCGACGAGCACGATGCCGAGCTGCAGGCGCTGACCGCCGCGCTGGATGCCGCTGCCCGCGGCGATGCGTCGGCCGCGCCGGCGCTGTTCGCCTCGCTCTACCGCGAGCTGCACCGGCTGGCGCGCAAGCAGCTCTACGCCAACGCCTCGGGGCTGACGCTCGGCGCCACCACGCTGCTGCACGAGACCTACCTCAGCCTGCAGCAGCGCGGCGTGGCCTTCCCCGACCGCGCACGCTTCTTCGCCTATGCGGCGCGGGCGATGCGCGGGCTGATCATCGACCACGCGCGCGAGCGGCGTGCGCTCAAGCGCGGCGGCGAGTTCCACCTGACCACGCTCGACGCCGACAAGGCCGACGCCGCGCAGCCGGCCGAGGACCTGGTGCCGCTGTCCGAGGCGCTCGACGCACTGGCGCAGTCCGAGCCGGCGCTGGCCGAGCTGGTCGACCTGAAGTTCTTCTGCGGCCTGGGCTTCGCCGAGATCGCGGCGATGCGCGGCGTCTCCGAACGCACGGTGCAGCGCGACTGGGCCAAGGCGCGGCTGTTCCTGCACCAGGTGCTGCGCGAGGACTGACGCCTTTCGCCGGCGCTTTCCGATTCCTCCCGAATGGACGCCAACACGCTGCAGCGACTGGTGCGACTGAGCCCGCGCCTGGACGAACTGCTCGAACTCGATCCGACCGGTCAGCGGCGCTACCTCGAGCGCCTGCGCGCCGACGATGCGGCCCTCGCCGACGAACTCGCCACGCTGCTGGCACGGCAGACCGACATCGAGCGCGAGGGTTTCCTCGAAGGTGGCCCGGCGGAGCTGCCCGGCGCCACGCTGGCCGGCCAGCGCCTGGGCGCCTACACGCTGGTCGCGCCGCTGGGTGCAGGCGGCATGGGCAGCGTGTGGCTGGCGCGGCGCAGCGACGGGCGCTTCGACGGCGAGGTCGCGCTCAAGCTGCTCAACATGGCGCTGATCGGCGGCGGCGGCGCGGCGCGCTTCGCACGCGAAGCGCAGGCGCTGGCGCGGCTGGACCACCCGAACATCGCCCGGCTGCTCGACGCCGGCGTCGGCGCCAGCGGCCAGCCCTACCTGGTGATCGAGCGCGTCGACGGCACGGCGATCACGCGCTGGTGCGACGAGCGCTCGCTCGGCGTCGCCGCGCGACTGGCGCTGCTGATCGAGGTGCTCGCCGCCGTCGAGCACGCCCACCAGCGGCTGGTACTGCACCGCGACCTGAAGCCCGACAACATCCTGGTCACGCCCGAGGGCCGCGTGAAGCTGCTCGACTTCGGCATCGCCAAGCTGCTCGACGACCCCGCGCAGCCAGCCGCGCCGAGCGCGCTGACGCAGCAGGCCGGCCGCGCCTTCACGCCCGACTACGCCGCACCCGAGCAGGTGCAGGGCGGCGAGGTGACCACCGCCACCGACGTCTACGCGCTCGGCGTGCTGCTGCACGAGCTGCTCGGCGGCGGCCACCCGACGGCGCGCGAGGGCGACAGCGCCGTGCAGCGGCTGCGCGCGGTGGTCGAGCGCGAGCCGCGGCGCCTGTCCGACGCGGTGGCCACGCCGTCACAGGCGCGCGCGCTGCGCGGCGACCTCGACAACATCGTCGCCCGCGCGCTGAAGAAGTCACCCGCCGAACGCTATGCCGGTGCCGCCGCGCTCGCCGACGACCTGCGCCGCCACCTGGCCCACCAGCCGGTGGCCGCACGGCCCGACGGCTGGGCCTACCGCAGCGCCCGCTTCGTGCGGCGCCACCGCGTGGCCGTGGCGGCAGCGGGCGTGAGCGTCGCCGCGCTGATGGCCGGCGTGGTCGGCACCGCCTGGCAGGCGATCGAGGCCGGCCACGAGCGCGACGAAGCGCTGTTCCAGGCGCGCCGCGCGCAGGCCAAGTCCAACCTGATGAACCTGGCACTCAACCTCACCGACAGCCCCGACCAGCCGCTGACGCTGCGCGAGGTGCTGGAGCGCAGCGTGCGGCTGGCCGAGCAGCAGTTCGGCGACGACCCGCGCATCGCCGTCGACCTGCTGGTCACGCTGGCCGGCCAGTACGAGCATGCCGGCGACGCCGCGATGGACGCCACGCTGATGGCGCGTGCCGAGGCCATTGCGCGCGCCAGCGGCGACCCGCTGCTGCTGGCCGACGTCGCCTGCAACCGCGTCTCCACCGAGCTCGGCCTCGGCCGCATCGACGCGGCGCGCGAACAACTGCGCCAGGGCCTGGCCGCGATGGCGCAGGTGCAGCGGCCGGCGGTGCTGTCCGCCGTCGCCTGCCAGCGCGCCGAGGCCGAGCAGGCGCGTGCCGAGGGCGACCTGCCACGCGCGATCGAGCGGGTCGGCGCGGGCATCGCGAACATCGAGAAGCGCGGCGATCGCAGCGGCCCGCAGTACGCCGTGCTGCTCGGCTTCCTCGGCCAGTTGCTCGCCGATCACGGCGAACTCGCACGCGCCTACGCCGTCCACCAGCGCCTGGCCGATCTCGACGCGCGACTGGGCCGCAGCGACTCGCGCGGCGATCTGCGCAACCGCCGCGCCATGGCCACCATCCTGCTCGACTGGGGCGAGCCGCGCGAGGCGATGGCCCTGCTCGACGCGATTGCGCCGCGCGTGCGCGACATCGCGCCCGGCGCCGCGCCGCCCGACTGGCTGGAGCTGCCGCGCGCCATGGCGCTGACCCGGCTGGCCTCGCTCGCCGAGGCCGAGGCGGCGCTGCGCGCCACCGCCGATCGTGCCCGTGCCAGCGGCGCCCAGAAGAGCGCCGCACGTGCCGACTACCTGCTCGCGCAGGTGCTGGTCGCGCAGCGCCGCCATGCCGAGGCCGATGCGCTGCTCGACCGCCTCGCGTCGCGGCTCGACACGGTGCAGCGCCAGATCACGCCGGCCGCGCTGCGCGCTGCCATCCGCCTCGGCCAGGGGCGTGTCGACGAGGGCCGCGCGCTGATCGACGCGGAGCTGCGCCGCCTCGGCCACCCCGGCGCGATCACCGGCATTGCCGGCGCCAACGCGCTGCGCACCGCGGCACGCGTGCAGCTCGCTGCCGGTGATGCAGCACAGGCAGAGGCCCTGGCCCGCGCAGCCCAGGCCGCCGCCGAGCGCATCGCACGCGCACCTGCGCGCAGCGCCGATGTCGGCGAGGCGACACTGCTGATCGCCCAGGCCTGCCGTGGGCGTGGCGCCGCCGCCGAAGCCATGGCCGCTGCCACGCAGGCCGCCGCGGTACTGAAGGCCAGTCTGGGCGAGGCGCACCCGCTGACGCGCGAGGCGCAGGCGCTGGCCTCGCCTTGACAGGCACACGCCCGTCGCTCAGTGCGCCATGCGCTGCGGTGGCATGTCCAGATGCCGCGTCAGGCCGCCCAGGCCTGCCTGGCGGGCCGGCGATCGCTCGTAGCCGCGCTGCTCGATGTCCGCTCGGTCCTCCAGCGCGGCCGCGCACACCTCCTTGCGGATCTGCGCCTCGAGCACGGGCCGCAGCAACGGGCCAAGCAGCGGCGGCAGCGGCAGGCGCACGACGATCTCGACCTGCGTGCCGCTGCGTCCGTCGCGCGGCGCGGCCTCGAAGCGGAAGCTCAGCGAGCCCCCGCGGTTGAAGCCCTCGACGCTGAGGTCGTCGATGCTGCCGTCGGCGGCAATGCGGCGCTCGAACACGTCGCGCTGGCGGATGCCGAGCAGGCGCACCTGCTGCACGAAGCGCGCGCCGCCGGGGCGCCGCTCCAGCACCTCGAAGCGCAGCTTCGGATGCACGTTGCGGCGGATGTGGTGATCGAGGTCGGCGAACTGCGCGGCGACGAGCTCGCGCGGCGCGGCGATCCACAGCTGATGACGGACTTCGGCGAAGCGGTTCATGGCGGTCTCCTCACGGGTCGGGTACGGCGTCTACGGTGTCCTCCGCCATCCGGATGCGCGGGGGGCGCGGCAGGCACGCCTTGCCCCTGTTTTTGCCGAGGGAATGGATCCATACTGCGCGCGCTCCCGTAGCCCTGGGCATGGAACCCGACCACGACCCGTCCGACCTCGCCACGCCGAAGCAGGCCCGCGCGATGCGCCTGCGCCTGCTCGAGCGGGTGGCCGATGCCGAGGACAGCCACCTGACCATCGGCCCCGGCGACGGCGAGTGGCAGGCCTTCAGCGAGGGCGTGGCCATCAAGGTGCTGCGCGAGCAGGACGGTGTGCTGTCCTACCTGCTGCGACTCGAGGCCGGTGCGCGCCTGCCGGCGCATCGCCACCCGGTCGACGAGGAGTGCGTGGTGCTGCAGGGCAGCCTGCGCGTCGGCTCGCGCATCGAGGTCGGCCCGGGCGGCTACCACCTCGCCCACCGCGGCGCGCTGCACGCCGGGATCTCGACGGTCGCCGGCGCGACGCTGTTCCTGCGCGGCGCGGTGCCGGACGCCAGCCAGATCGTCAGTTAGGGGTGTCATTGATGAATCCGGCCGCGGCCCCACGCCGTACACCTCACACCGAGCCGCTGCGGCCCGCTCCGTCGACACGCACGCATGAACGTCACTCACCACACGCCGGGCGATGAGGCCCTGCCTGCCGACGTCGGCGCCGAGGATCCGTTCGATCGCCTCGCCGGCGATGACGCCGACGACACCGCGATCGAAGCCACGGAGCAAAGCGTCGAAGGCCGCGCCGGTGTGGCGATCGAGTGGTCGGAGGAGCAACTGTGCGACTGGGTCGACCGTGTCGTCGACCACGACGAGCGAGCGCTGGCGGCGCTGTACGACGCCACGCTGTCGCGCGTCTACGGCCTGGTGCTGCGCATCGTTCGCCGCGCCTCGCTGGCCGAGGAGGTGGTCGAAGACACCTACTTCCAGGTCTGGCGCCAGGCGGCACGCTTCGACGCCAGCCGCGGCCGCGTGCTGACCTGGCTGCTCGGCATGGCGCGCTCGCGTGCCATCGACGCCCTGCGCCACGAGGCGCGCTTCCGGCACGAGCCGCTGGGCGGCGATGACGCTCACGAGGCGGCCGACGACACCACGCCGAGCGACGAACTGCTCGACATCGCCCGCGGCCATGCCGAACTGCAGCGCGCGCTGATGCAGCTGAACGCGCAGCCGCGCCAGCTGGTTGCGCTGGCCTTCTTCCGTGGCCTCAGCCACGAGGAGATCGCCTGCGAGACGGCCCTGCCGCTGGGCACCGTCAAGTCGCAGATCCGCCGCGCGCTGGCCGCGCTGCGGCTGCACATCGGCGAGGGCGGCCCGCGCGGCCTGGCCTCCTGAGCGGCACGCCAACGCCTTGATCAGCCTGCCCACCATGAACGACCACGACGACACCCGCGACAGCGACCTCGACACCCTGCTCGGCGAGCCCTTCTCGAGCGCGTGGCGCCGCGCACCCGGCGCGGGCGGTGCCGCCGCCCGCGAACGCCTGGTGCAGCGGCTGGCGGCATCACGCGCGGCCGAGGCCGGCATGGTCACCGCCCGGCGCCGCAGGCTGGCACGCCATGCGCCGGCCGAGGGCGTGGTGCTGCAGACGCTCTACGCTGCCGAAACGGGCCGCGGCCTCCGCCCCGGCGAGCCGCTGCGTGCGCGGCTGGTCGAACTTCAGCCGGGCGCGAGGCTCGCGGCCGGCATGCTGGACGACGAGGCCGTGCTGCGCGCACGCCAGCGCGAGTGGCTGCTGCTGCGCGGCGATGTGCGGGAGGCCACCACGGGTGAACGACTCGGCGTGCGTGACTACCACGTCACCCCGGCCAACCACGCCACGCCGGACTGGGCGAGCGAAGGCGGCGCGCTGCTCTTCCTGCGCGAGTCCGAGCTCGCCGCCTCGGCGGGCGACGCTGCCTTCACGGTGCACGACGACGAGGCCGGCTGGCCCGCCTACGCACCCGGCATCGCGCGCCGCGTGCTGTGGCAGCGCGACGGCCAGGCCGCGATGCTCTACCGTGCCGCGCCCGGCGCGCAGGTGCCGCCACATGCGCACGGCCATGACGAGGAGTGCCTGATGGTCGACGGCGAGCTGTTCCTCGACGACACCCTGCTGCTGCCCGGCGACTACCAACTGGCGCGCGCCGGCACCGGCCACCGCATCACCGCGACCGACACCGGCGTGGTGATCTATGCTCACGGCGACCTCGACCTGAGGTTCATTGCCTGAGCACCACCCTGGACCCGAACGACAGCCTCCTCCTGCGCCGACTGCTCGCCGCCCGGCCGGTGGCCGCGCTCGCCACGCTGCACCGCGGCGAGCCGGCCGTCTCGATGGTGCCTTTCGTGCTGCCGGCCGGCCGGACCGACCTGATCATCCACATCAGCGCGCTGGCCAGCCACACACGCGACATACAGGCGCATGCGCAGGTCAGCCTGCTGGTGATGGCCGAGGCGGACGCCGGCACCTCGCCGCAGGCCTTGCCGCGCGTGAGCCTGGTGGCCGAGGCGCGCACGCTGCTGCGCGACAGCGACGAACATGCCGCCGCGCGAGAGGCCTACCTGGCGCGCTTCCCCGATTCGGCCGTGACCTTCGAGCTGGCCGACTTCTCGCTCGTTGCGCTGCAGCCGACGTCGGCGCGCCTGGTCGCCGGCTTCGCCCGCGCGCATGCGCTGGTCGGCGAGGCGCTGCTGGCCTGGCTGCGCGGATGAGTGGCAGCTTCACGCTGCGCCTGGAGCCGCTCGGCCGCGACTTGCCGGTGGCCGACGGCCAGACCCTGCTCGAAGCGGCGCTGGCCGCCGGCATCCGTTTGCGCAGTTCCTGCCGCAACGGCACCTGCCGCGAATGCATCGCGCATCTGGAGAGTGGCCGCATCGCCTACCGCATCGAGTGGCCTGGCCTGTCGCCCGACGAGAAGGCGCAGGGCTGGGTGCTGCCCTGCGTGGCGACAGCAGCCAGCGACGTGGCGCTGCGTCAGCCGTTCCAGGACGCCGACGCCTCGGCGTCGATGCCGTAGCGCACGATCGCTTCGGCGCAGGCCGAGGCATCGACCACGCCCTGTTCGCGCAGCGCGGTCAGCGCGGCCAGCACCACATGATGGCGGTCGACCTCGAAGAATCGGCGCAGCGCAGCGCGTGTGTCGCTGCGGCCGAAGCCGTCGGTGCCCAGCGCGGTGAAGGGCGCGCGCAGGTGGCCGGCGATCAGCTGCGGCCAGGCGCGGATGTAGTCGGTCGCGGCGATCACCGGCGCGTCGCCGGCCAGGCATTGCTGCACGTGGCTGCGGCGCGCCGGCTCGCCGGGATGCAGGCGGTTGAAGCGCTCGACCTCGCGCGCATCGCGCGACAGTTCGGCGAAGCTGGTGGCACTCCACACCTCGGACTCGATGCCCCAGTCGCTGGCCAGCAGCTCGGCCGCGGCGATCACCTCGCGCAGGATGGTGCCCGCACCGAGCAGGCGCACCCTGCCCTTCGCCGCAGCGAGTGTGTGCGTCGCGTAGCGGTACAGCCCCTTGATGAGATCGGCCTCCACACCGGCCGGCAGCGAGGGCTGCGCATAGTTCTCGTTCATCAGGGTGACGTAGTAGAAGACGTCCTCCTGCTTCTCCAGCATCTGTCGCATGCCGTGGTCGAGGATGACCGCGAACTCGCCGGCGAAGCAGGGGTCCCAGGCGCGGCAGTTGGGCACGGCGGCGGCCTGCAGCAGGCTCGAGCCGTCCTGGTGCTGCAGGCCCTCGCCGCCGAGCGTGGTGCGGCCGGCGGTGGCGCCGAGCAGGAAGCCGCGCGAGCGCTGGTCGGCCGCGGCCCAGATCAGGTCGCCGATGCGCTGGAAGCCGAACATCGAGTAGTAGATGTAGAAGGGCAGCATCGCCTGGCCGTGCACCGAGTAGCTGGTCGCTGCCGCAGTCCAGCTGCTGATTGCGCCGGCCTCGCTGATGCCTTCCTCCAGGATCTGCCCGTCGGTGGCCTCTCGGTAGCTGAGCACCGAGCCGATGTCTTCCGGCTCGTAGGTCTGCCCCGCGCTCGAGTAGATGCCGACCTGCTTGAACAGGTTCGCCATGCCGAAGGTGCGCGCCTCGTCGGCGACGATGGGCACGACGCGCGGGCCGAGCTCTCCATCCTTCAGCAGGTTGGTGAGCATGCGCACGAAGGCCATGGTCGTGCTCATCTCCTTGCCCTCGGCCTTCAGCGCGAACTCGCCGTAGCGCGCCAGCGGCGGCACCGTCACGGCCGCAGCCGTGCTGCGCCGCACCGGCACCATGCCGCCCAGCGCCGCGCGGCGCTCCTTCAGGTAGCGCATCTCGGCGCTGCCCTCGGCCGGCCTGAAGAATTGCAGCGAGGCGGCCTGCTCGTCGGTCAGCGGCAGGTCGAAGCGGTTGCGGAAGGCGATCAGGTCCTCGCGCTCCAGTTTCTTCTGCTGGTGCGTGGTCATGCGGCCCTGGCCGGCATCGCCCATGCCGTAGCCCTTCTTGGTCTGCGCGAGGATCACCGTCGGCTGACCGACCGTTCGCACGGCGGCGTGGTAGGCCGCGTGGATCTTCACCAGGTCGTGGCCGCCGCGCTTCAAGCGGTCGATCTGCTCGTCGGTCAGGCCCTGCGCCAGCGCGGCGAGCTGCGGGTCCTGGCCGAAGAAGTGGTCGCGGTTGTAGCGGCCGTCCTTGGCGGCGAAGGTCTGGAACTGGCCGTCGACGGTCTTCGCGAAGGCACGCGCCAGCGCGCCTTCGCTGTCGCGCGCGAACAGGCCGTCCCAGTCGGAACCCCACACCAGTTTGATGACGCGCCAGCCGGCGCCGGCGAACAGGGCCTCCAGCTCGTCGATGATGCGGCCGTTGCCGCGCACCGGGCCGTCCAGGCGCTGCAGGTTGCAGTTGACCACCCAGACCAGGTTGTCGAGCTTCTCGCGCGCGGCCAGCGTCAGCGCGCTCATGCTCTCCGGTTCGTCCATCTCGCCGTCGCCGAACACGCCCCAGACCTTGCGGCCGCTGGTGTCCTGCAGGCCGCGGTGCTGCAGGTAGCGCATGAAGCGCGCCTGGTAGATCGAGCTGATCGGCCCCAGGCCCATCGAGCCGGTCGGGAACTGCCAGAAGTCCGGCATCAGCCAGGGATGCGGGTAGCTCGACAGGCCACGCGCACCATGCTGCTTCGCGCTGATCTCCTGGCGGTAGTGGGCCAGGTCGTCCTCGCTCAGCCGGCCTTCGAGGAAGGCCCGCGCATAGACGCCAGGCGCCGAGTGCGGCTGATAGAAGACCAGGTCACCCGCCTGGCCGCCGCGGAAGAAGTGGTTGAAGCCGACCTCGAACAGGTCCGCCGCGCTGGCGTAGCTGGCGATGTGGCCGCCGAGTTCGCCATAGGCCTGGTTGGCGCGCACCACCATCGCCAGCGCGTTCCAGCGCATCAGCGAAGCGAGGCGCTCCTCGACCGCCAGGTCACCCGGGAAGGCCGGCTGGCGCGAGGCCGGAATCGTGTTGACGTAAGGCGTGCCCGGCGCCGGCTGCCAGCCGACCTCCGGCGCGCGCGCGGTGGCGGCGAGCATGTCCATGATCTCGCGCACCCGCTGCGGCCCGGCCGCCTGCAGCAGCGAGGCGAGCGCGTCACGCCACTCGGCGCTCTCGGCCGGATCGCTGTCGGTGAAGGTGGCGGCCTGGGCCAGCTGCGGCTGGATCGATGAATCGCTCATGCTTGTCTCCTGCCTCGCACTGTAGGCAGGAAGCGGCGGCATGGGTGACCGAAACCACCGGCGGCGAGTTTGTTCTGCAGCAGAATGTGCCGCAGGCAATACTATTTGCGGCACGATGAACCTCGACACCACCGATCTGCGCATCCTGCGCGAGCTGCAGGCCGATGCCAGCCTGTCCAACGTCGAGCTGGCGCGGCGTGTCGGCCTGTCGCCATCACCCTGCCTGGCGCGCGTGAAGGCACTGGAGTCCGGCGGGCTGATCCGCCAGTACGTGGCGCTGCTCGACGCACAGCGCCTCGGCCTGCACCTGAACGTGTTCATCTCGATCAGCCTGAAGCAGCAGACACGCGCCGCGCTCGAATCCTTCGAGGCCAAGATCGCCTCGCGCGACGAAGTGATGGAGTGTTATCTGATGACCGGCGATGCTGACTACCTGATCCGCGTCGCGGTGCCCGACATGGCAGCGCTGGAGCGCTTCATCCTGGAGCAGCTCTCGCCAATGAAGGAGGTGGAGAAGATCCGCTCCAGCTTCGCGCTCAAGCAGGTGCGCTACAAGACGGCGCTGCCGCTGGGGCGGCTGTAGGGCGACGCAGCGGCGCGGCGCGCGGCAAACGCCACAGCAAGGGCGCGCTTGTCGCTTGAGCGGCCATGGGCGAATGGCCCAGAATCGATGGGCCTCCACTGATGCGCGCCTCCCTCGCCTCCATGCCGATCCGAACGCTCGAAGAACACCGCTGGCTGCAGGCGCTCGAGAACGCGAGCTTCGGTCTGTGGGACCTGGATCCCCGCCTCGAGACCGTTCACTATTCGTCGTCGTGGAAGGCGCGCCTCGGCTTCCCGCGCATCCACGCGCCGGACAGCACGGCGTTCTGGCGCTGCCGGGTGCACCCCGACGACTTCGGCCCCATGCTCGGCTCGCTGCGGGCGCATCTCGATGGCCACGCAGCCAGCTACGAGACGCGTTTCCGGCTGCGCAGCAACGGCTCGGGCTACCGCACGGTGCTGTCGCGCGGCCGCGTCGTGGCGCGTGACGAGCGCGGCCACGCCACCCGCATGGTCGGCACGATGGTCGACCTGACCGGCCGGCCGGCCGTGGTCACGCCCTACGGCCTGGCCACCGAAGAGCCGTGGCAGACGGACGAGCTGCGGGGCTCTGCCCTCCACGCGGTGCTCGCCGGCCAGCAAAGCGCCGATTCGGCTGAGACCACGCGGCTCATCGAACAGATCGATGACCTGCTCGACATCGCCCTGCGCGACAGCGGCGCGACGCCTTAGCTCGCCGTGGGCTGCGTCAGGCCCGCAGCGGCAGCGCCGCGCCGATCGCCACGAAGACGCCGCCGCAGGCCTGGTTGAAGCGCTTGCCGCCGCGCTGCAGCCAGGGCCGGATGCGGTGCGCCGTGCTGGCGATCACGAACTCGGTGAGCACCTCGATGCCGGCAAAGGTGCCGGCCATGATCACGAACTGGATCACGAGGCTCCGCGCCGGGTCGATGAACTGCGGCAGGAAGGCGGCGAAGAAGAGGATGCCCTTGGGGTTGGTCGCCGCCGACAGCGCACCCTGGCGGAACAGCGACCAGCCACCGCGCTGGGTGGCCGCCGCCTGCAGTTCCGCGCCGATCGCCGGCGCACGCCAGACCTGCACGCCCAGCCAGACGAGGTAGGCGCCACCGAGCCACTTCATCACCGTCAGCCACAGCAGCGAGGTCTGCAGCAATGCGCCGATGCCGAACATCGACAGCGCGATGACGGCGATGAAGCCGACCGAGCCGCCGAAGATGGTCCACAGCGTCTTGCGCCGGCCATGCATCGCGCCGTGCGTCAGCGCCAGCAGGCCGTTGGGCCCGGGCGAGAGCGACAGCCCAATCGCCGCCAGCCCGTAGATCAGCCAGGTGTCGATGTCCACGCCAGCGTGCGCTCCAGCCAATCGTCGATCGCCTCGCGCTGCGGCGGCAGCAGCGTCGCGCCGCCGGTGAAGCGCTGCCAGTCCTCGACGTGGTACTGCGAGACGACGGTGAGGAAGGGGATGTCGCGCGACATGATCTCCAGCAGCTCGGCCGAGAAGCCGGCGCCTTCGGACTCCAGGCGGCCGAAGCGGTTGCAGACGATCAGCTCCGGCGCCTTCTCGAGCGCCTCGCGCAGCACCGCGCTGGCGCGCGCGAAACCCTGCGGATCGGCACGGCAGGCCTGCGAGTCGCGGCCCAGCGCCTGCGAGACGAGGTAGCCGTCGCGCTTGTCGATGTCGACTAGCACCATCTCGGCCAGGCAGTCGCCGCGCTGTTCCGCGGGCGCCATCAGCAGGCCGTGCACGCGGCGGCCGCGCTGGCGCTGCGCGTCGACCACCTCGGCAAGCAGTGCATCGACGTCACGACTCCCGTCGTGGCGGATGGCGGCAGCGCGGAGTTGATTCATGACGGAGATCACTATATCGCGCAAGCGCCGTCGCGGTGCCGCCTCAGGTTGGCAACGCCTGCGCCGATATCGATGCACCGAGGGCGACGTCCGGCCGCCCGCCTCGAGCCCACCCAAAGGGACGCCACATGCTGCCTGAACTGACCGCAGGATCCTTGACCGCCATCGCCGGCGCCGTGCTCGCCTTGGGTGGCGCTGCAGCATGGGCCTTGCGCGCCCGCCGCGCTGGCGCGAAGGCCCCGGCCGCGGCGGCGCAGGACACCGGCCAGGACAGCTTGACCGGCCTGCCCAGCCGCGTGCGCTTCGAGCTGATGCTGCAGGACGGCCTGACCGCGAGCGAGAGGACCGGCAGCGACAGCTGCGTGCTCTACCTCGGCGTGGACGGCATGCGGCTGGTCAACGAACGCTTTGGCCATCCGCTGGGCGACCGCACGCTGGCCACCGTCGCGGCGCGGCTGCGCGAGCTGTGCGGCCCGGCCATGCCGCTCGGCCGCATCGGCGGCGACGAGTTCGCCTTGTGGCTGAACGCCCCGCGCGATGCCGGCGAGAAACTGGCCAACCGGCTGGCCGACGCCTTCGCCGCGCCGATGACGGTCGACGGCCGCGAGCTGGCGATCACCCTGTCCGTCGGCCTGGCGGTGGCGCCGGACCACGGCGGCAACCTGCGCCTGCTGAACAAGGCGGCTGCCGCGATGCAGTCGGTCAAGCGCAGCGGCGGCGGCTCCTACGCGGTGTTCGACCCGCGCATCGAGGCGGCCCACGGCGAGGAAGCGACGATCGCGCGCGAACTGCAGCAGGCCGTCGTCAAGCGCCAGCTCGAACTCTTCTACCAACCGCGCCTGGACGCTGCCACGCTGCAGGTCAGTGCCGTCGAGGCGCTGCTGCGCTGGCGCCACCCGACGCTCGGGCTGGTCAGCCCGGCGCGCTTCATCCCGATCGCCGAGCGGCACGGGCTGATCGACTCGATCGGCGGCTGGGCGCTCGACGCCGCGCTCAAGCAGGCCGGCAGCTGGCGCGCCGCCGGCCTGAAGCTGCGCGTGGCGGTGAACGTCTCCGGACGGCAGTTCCGCCAGGACGACTTCGCGGCCAAGCTGGAACGTGCGCTGAAGGCGCATGGCCTGCCGGCCGACGCGGTGGTCTGCGAGATCGCCGAGGACGCCGCCATCGAGAACACCGAGGCCACACGGCGCGCCTTCGACAAGCTGCACCAGCTCGGCGTGGGCATCGCCATCGACGACTTCGGTGCCAGCGCCGCGGCCATCGCGGCGCTGCACGGCGTGCCGGCACAGGAGCTCAAGCTCGACCGCGCGCTGCTCGCCCACATCGCGCGCCAGCCCGAAGCACGGCTGGCCTTCGCCAACGCGGTGCAGGCAGCGCGCTCGCTGAAGCTGCGCCTGGTGGCCCAGGGCATCGAGGCCGAGCCGCAGCGCGCACTGGCCGCGCAGCTCGGCTGCGACGAACTGCAGGGCTACCTGTTCGCCAAGCCGATGAGCGCACGCGCCGTCGCCATCTGGGCGGCCGACGCCGCGACGACGCTGGCACAGACCTTCAAGCCCTCGGCCTTCAAGGACACGCTGCCGATGGAAGGCCAGCGCGCGCCCGAGGGCTTCGCGCAGACGCGCATCTCGCTGCGCCGCTGAGGCACAGGATCGGGCGGCCGGCTCGCGCGGCGGCGCGAGCTGTCGCGGAACCGTCATCCCGCCGTCACGACCCGTCTAGATGATCCCGGCGATCCAACCAGGGAGAACGCCATGGGGTCGAGCGCGATCGAGGTCGAGTCGCTGCGCAAGAGTTTCGCCGGCACACCGGCGCTGCGCGGCGTGTCGCTGCGCGTCGCTCCCGGCGAGATGGTGGCCCTGCTTGGTGCCTCAGGTTCCGGCAAGTCGACGCTGCTGCGCCACCTCAACGGCCTGCACCGAGCCGATGCCGGCACCGGCAGCGTGGTGCGCGTGCTCGGCCGCACGGTGCAGAGCGGCGGCGTGCTGGCCCGCGACATCCGCCGCCAGCGGGCCGACGTGGCCGCGATCTTCCAGCAGTTCAACCTCGTCGACCGCCTGCCGGTGATGGTCAACGTGATGGCCGGTGCGCTGCACCGGCTGCCGCTGTGGCGCGCGATGACACGCCGCTTCCCGGCGGCGGAGCGCCAGCGCGCCTGGGAGGCACTGCAGCGCGTGGGCATCGAGCGCTGCGCCTGGCAGCGCGCCTCGACGCTCTCCGGCGGGCAGCAGCAGCGCGCCGCGATCTCGCGCGCGCTGGTGCAGGAGGCCAAGCTGATCCTGGCCGACGAGCCGGTGGCATCGCTCGACCCGGCCTCCAGCCAGCGCGTGATGGAACTGCTGGCCGAACTGAACCGCGAGCTGGGCGTGACGGTGCTGGTATCGCTGCACCAGGTCGAGCACGCCTTCGCCTTCTGCCCGCGAACGATCGCGCTGCGCGCCGGCGAAGTCGTCTACGACGGCCCGACCGGGGCATTGAGCAGCGAGCGGCTGCGCGCGCTCTACGGCACGCAGACCGACGAGCTGTTCGCCCCGGCAGCCGACGAGGCCGCCGCCTCCGAGCGGCAGGTGCCGCTGGCCGTGCCGGCGCTGCGCGCCGCCTGACCCCGATTCACGAACCCCGAAGGAGCCCCCGATGAAGACCTGGATCACCACCCTCGCCCTGGCCACCGGCCTGGCCTTCGCCGCCGGCGCCGGCGCGCAGACCAAGGAGCTGAGCTTCGGCATCATCTCCACCGAGTCGTCGGCCAACCTGAAGAGCACCTGGCAGCCGCTGCTGGACGACATGCAGAAGGTGACCGGCTACAAGGTGAACGCCTTCTTCTCGACCGACTACGCCGGCATCATCGAAGGCATGCGCTTCAACAAGGTGCAGGTGGCCTGGTTCGGCAACAAGTCGGCCATGGAGGCGGTGGACCGCGCCGGCGCCGAGGTGTTCGCGCGCATGACCCAGCCCGACGGCGGCACCGGCTACTGGAGCCTGATGATCGTCCACAAGGACAGCAAGCTGCAGAACCTGCAGGACGTGCTGAAGGAGCGCCAGCAGCTGACGCTGGGCTTCGGCGACCCGAACTCGACCAGCGGCGCGCTGGTGCCCGGCTACTACGCCTTCTCGCAGAACGGCGTCGATGCGGTGAAGGACTTCAAGCGCACCGTGCGCGCCAACCACGAGACCAACATCCTCGCGGTGGCCAACAAGCAGATCGACGTGGCCACGGTGGCCAGCGACGGCGTCGACCGCATGAAGCTCAAGCTGCCCGAGAAGCACGCCGAGCTGCGCGTGGTGTGGCGCTCGCCGCAGATCGCCAGCGACCCGATGGCCTGGCGCAAGGATCTCGACGCCGATGCCAAGCAGAAGGTGAAGGACTTCTTCCTCGCCTACGGCAAGGATGCACGCGAGAAGGAGATCCTCGCCAAGCTGACGATCGGCGGCTTCATCGCGTCCAGCAACGACCAGCTGCTGCCGATCCGCCAGCTCGCGCTGGCCGGCGAGCGCAACAAGGTGGAGGCCGACACGACGATCTCCGCCGAGGAGAAGGCACGCAAGCTGAAGGACATCGACGCCCGCCTCGCCGAACTCGGCCGCCCTGCTGGCCAGCGCGGCGAAGTGAGACCTCGCGCCTCATGAGCACGACGAGCCTTCCCGTGCCGCTGCGACCGGCCGCGCCCGCGCGGCCGGGATCCTCGCTGCCGGCCCTGCTCGCCTGGGGCCTGCTGCTGGCCTTGCTGGCCGGCAGCTGGAAGGGCGCGGACCTGCGCCCGCTCGACCTGTTCCGCGACGCCGGCAACATGGCGCAGTACGCGCAAGGCTTCTTCCCGCCGGACTTCGCCGACTGGCGCCACTACCTGTCGGAGCTGGTGATCACGCTGCAGATCGCGCTGTGGGGCACGGCGCTGGCGATCGCCTGCTCGGTGCCGCTGGCGCTGCTGGCCGCGGAGAACATCACCCCGTGGTGGATCCACCAGCCGGTCCGCCGCATGCTCGACGCCTGCCGCGCCATCAACGAGATGGTGTTCGCGCTGCTGTTCGTCGTCGCCGTCGGCCTCGGCCCCTTTGCCGGCGTGCTGGCGCTGTGGGTCCACACCACCGGCACGCTGGCCAAGCTGTTCTCCGAAGCCGTGGAGGCGATCGACCCGCAGCCGGTCGAAGGCATCCGCGCCACCGGCGCGCACCCGCTGGCCGAGATCGTCTTCGGCGTCATCCCGCAGGTGATGCCCTTGTGGATCTCCTTCGCGCTGTACCGCTTCGAGGCCAACGTGCGCTCGGCGTCGGTGGTCGGCATGGTCGGCGCCGGCGGCATCGGCATGGTGCTGTGGGACGTGATCCGCGGCTTCCAGTACGCGCAGACGGCGGCGGTGCTGCTGATGCTGGTGGTGTCGGTCTCGGTGATCGACCTGTTCTCGGCGCAGCTGCGCAAACGACTGATCTGACCGGAGGATCTGCCATGGACATCGTCGAGCGCATCGAACAACTCTTCGTCCGCCACGGCGATGCGCCCTACGAAGGTGCCCGCCGCGAGGCGATCAGCGCCCTGGAGCACGCGCTGCAGTGCGCGCAGTTGGCCGAATGGGCGAACGCGGACGAGTCGCTCGTGGCCGCCGCCTTCCTGCACGACGTCGGCCACTTCCTGGCAGCCGAAGCGATCGCCCGCGACGACCGGGTCGACGATCGCCACGAAGACCTGGCCCTCCCGTTCCTGAGCGCCGGATTCGACGCTTCGGTGACCGAGCCGGTGCGCCTGCACGTGCAGGCCAAGCGCTTCCTGGTGCGTGTCGACGAGCACTACGCGCGGCAGCTTTCGCCGGCCTCGCAGCACTCACTGGCGCTGCAGGGCGGCCCGATGGACGACGATCAGTTGGCTGCCTTCGAGGCACTGCCTTTCGCGCGCGATGCCGTGCAGCTGCGCCGCTGGGACGACCTGGCCAAGGAGCCCGGGCGCCGCACACCCTCGTTGGACTGGTACCTGGCACTGCTGCGCGACGTGCGCGAGCGGCCCTTCTTGGACTCGAAGACGGGGATCGGCGCCACCAGCGTGGCCTGAGAGATCGATCGGCTGGTCGCTTGCAGGGCAGCGCCCAGGCATGTCGATCGGCAGT
>NZ_CALRZC010000067.1:0-35633 GCF_943372545.1 Variovorax sp. YR752
AGCGGCACCAGCACGAGCGCGGCCCAGAAGTTCAGGCCCCACTGCATGGCCTGGAAGCACAGGTAAGCGCCCAGCAGGTAGAAAGCGCCGTGCGCGAAATTCACGAAGCGCAGCAGGCCGAACACGATGGACAAGCCAACGGCCAGCAGGAAATACAGCATGCCGATGCCGATTCCGTTGATGGTCTGGAGCAGGTAGACGGACATAGGTGTCGTGGGGGATGGCAAACGGGCAGGCGGCCCACGCCCTGCCCGCGCCGCAAACGATGCGGGCGCGAGCGCGGCGCGAAGCCGGGCGGCGTCAGGCCAGCTTGCAGCCGGTCTTGTCGACGGGCAGGAACGACTTGCCGGAACTGATCACGTCGACGTAGTCGGCCGGGTTGGCCATCTTCGACTTCGCCTTGCCCTTGAGCAGGTAGTAGTCCTTGATGACCTGGTGATCGGCCTTGCGAATTTCTTCGACGCCCGTGAGGCCGTCGAACTTCATGCCTTCGAGCGCGGCGATCACGGCCTTCTGGTCGACCGTGCCGGCCTTGACGATGCCGTCGATGAGGATCTTGGTGCAGATGTACGAACCGGCCAGGCTGTAGTTGGGCACGATCTTCAGCTTGTCGGCGGTGCGCTTCACGAGGTCCTTGTTGAGCGGCGTGTCGACCGTGTGCCAGTACTGCGCACCGAAGTAGACGCCGTCGCACAGGTCGGCGCCCAGCTCGTCGAACTGCTCCAGGCCCGAGGCCCAGGCCATGAGGATCGTCATGTTCTTGTGCATGCCGAAGCTCACCGCCTGGCGCAGCGCGGCCGACGACTGCGCGCCGAAGTTCAAGAGCAGCAGCACGTCGGGCTTGGCGGCCATGGCGTTGGTGAGGTAGCCGCTGAACTCCTTGTCGTTTAGCGAGTGGTAGCTGTTGCCCACGTGCTCGATGCCCTTCTCCTGGAAGATGGTCTTGGCCGCGCTCAGGAGGCCGTCGCCGAAGACGTACTGCGGCGTGATCGTGTACCAGCGCTTGGCCTTGGGCATGGACGCGATCAGCGGGCGCACCGTCTGCTCGATGGCACCGAAGGTGGGCACCGACCAGCGGAAGGTGGCGGGATTGCAGTCCTTGCCGGTGATTTCATCGGCGCCCGCGGTGGTGATGAACAGGCCGCCGGCCTTCTCGGCCTCCTTGCCCATGGCCAGTGCTTCCGACGACAGGATGCCGCCCGCGAAGAACTTGGCGCCTTGCTGCTGCGAGGCTTCCTGCACTTTGCGCACGGCGGTGGCCGGCTTGCCTTCGGTGTCGAGCAGCGTGTAGGCCAGCGGACGGTTCAGCACCTTGCCGTACTGCTCGATCGCCAGCTTGGTGCCCAGGTCGGCGAACTTGCCGTTGGCCGCGAAGGCACCCGACATGGGCACCGGTGCACCGAAGCGGATCACGTCCGTGGCCTGGGCGATGGCCGAGCGGCTCATCAGGAGCGAGGCCGGGGTGGCCGACAGGGCTGCGAGCTGAAGGAGTTGTCTGCGTTGCATGGGGTTCTCCGGTCGTGAGGTGTAGAAAGTGGGGGAAGAAAACACAGTGCCTGCGATCGCCGGCAATTTAAGCGGATAAATAGGATTAATATGCTGGTAAAAACCCGCTAGCAAGCCCCGTGCCCCAACCCAACCCGACCCTGCCGATGACGCCGTTAAGATCGCGCGCTGTTGCGCATCCCGCGCATCTCCCGATGTGCATGGATGGAGCGTTTTGATGAGAGTGGGGCACAACCCTCCGAAGCGGCAAAAGCTCTCGGACGTCATCGTCGAAGACGTCAAGCGATGGATCGTTGCCGAGCGCAAGCAGCCCGGCGACCGGCTACCGAACGAGAAGGAACTGATCGAGCTCTTCGGCTATTCGAAGAGCACCGTGCGCGAGGCGCTGAAGGCGCTCGAGGTGCGCGGGCTGATCTCGATCCGCACCGGCCCGGGCGGCGGCGCGTACCTGCAGCAGGTGTCGGTCGACCACGCGTCGGAACCGCTGCGCAACTTCCTGCACTTTCATCACCTCGACGGCCACCACATCTACCAGCTTCGCAAGGCGCTGGAGCCTGAGCTGGCCGTGAGCGTGGTCGGGCGGCTCACGCCCGAACACTTCACAAGGCTCGAAGAGAACGTGCGCCTGTGCACCATCGAGCCGACCAACGAAGACGAGTTGCGCACCCAGCGCGAGGCCGAGCTGGCCTTTCACACGATGCTCGCCGAGGCCTGCCCCAATCCGGTGCTGTCCTTCATGTGCCGCTTTCTCAACGACCTGCTGCGCGACCTCGTCGTCTACAAGAAGGCGCTGGACCACCACCACTTCGGCGAGACCAACGTGGACTACCACACGCAACTGCTGGCGGCGTATCGCAAGGAAGATGCGGACGAGGTGCGGCGGCTGATGGCGGAGCACATGGTGGATGCGGAGCACCATATGCATGAGATGGAGGCGCACATCGGGGCGAAGCATTTGTTGCTGCCGAGCGGGCAGCGCTGACCGGCTGGGTTGAGAACGGGCCGTTTGTCTTGTCCCCTCTCCCCTCGGGGAGAGGGTTAGGGTGAGGGCCGCGGGCCTTCGCACCTGCGCGCCCTTTGTCATCGCCGACACCCTCACCCCAGCCCTCTCCCGCAAGCGGGAGAGGGAGCAAGATCAACTCACTTGTGCGCTTGCTCCAAACACGCCTGAAACGCCAGCACCGCCCGTGAAGGCTTCGGCGAGCGCCGCAGCAGACTCACGAACCGGCACGCATAGTTGAAGCGCGCCGGCAGCACGGCCTTCATCAGCCCGCGCTGCTCGAACACCTGTGCGTAGTGGTCGGGCAAGAAGCCCAGGAAGCGCCCCGACAGGATCAGCGTTGCAATCGCCTCCTGGTCGAACCCGGTCGCCTTGCGCGACAGCCGCGCGCGGTGGCTCAGCTCCATGTTCGGCGAGTGGTAGCCCAGCCCGGCGAAATGGTGCTCGCCGAGCTTCGACCACGTGAGCTTGCCGTGCGGGCTGTCGAACAGCGGGTGCCCTTTGCCGCAGTACAGCAGCATGGTCTCGTCGAACAGGTCGGCGTAGACCAGGCTCTTCGAGCTGCGGTGCGCCGGGATGATGCCGATCTGGAAGTTGCCCTCCAGCACGCCTTGTTCGATGGCGTTGATCGAGCCCACATGCACCGCCAGGTTCACCTCGGGCGCGATCTCGGTGAAGCGGGCAATGGCCTCGCCGATGCGCGCCTTCGGGTTGGTCGCCGTCTTGTCGAACAGCGCCACCTCCAGCTGTCCGCCCATGCGGTTGTGGATGTCGTCGATGCTGCCGCGGAAGGCGTCGACCGAGGCCAGCAGCCGCAGCGTCTCGTCGTACACGCGCTGGCCCTCGGCCGTGAGCGCAAAGCCTGCCCGGCCGCGCCGGCACAGCACGAGGCCCAGCCGCGTTTCCAGGTCTTTCACGTGGCGGCTCACGGTGGAGGTGCCGATGTTCAGCTCCAGCTCGGCCGCCGCCATGCCGCCGCAGTCGACCACGCTCTTGAACACCTTGAGCAGGCGCAGGTCCATGTCGCTGAGCTGCCCCAGGACGGCGCGGTTGCGGGTGCCCTGGGCGCTGGTTTCGGTGGCGGGCGAGGCCTTGGCCTTTACTTGCATGGATCGTCAAGTGAACATTGATATTGCGCCATTCTCCACACTGAAGGCTCTGCGAACAATCGGCACATCCCTTCACCCCCGGAACCCGCCTTGCGCGGGATGCGCCATGACCCTCGCCACACCCGCCATCGAACCCACGCCCACCGCGCGCACCGACGCCGCCTGGCTCGAGGCGCACTGGATGCCGTACACCGGCAACCGCAACTTCAAGGCCGATCCGCGGATCATCGTGGAGGCCAAGGGCGCCTACTTCACCGACAACGACGGCCGCAAGATCTTCGACGGTCTCTCGGGCCTGTGGTGCTCGGGCCTGGGCCACGGCCGCCCCGAGATCACCGAGGCGGTGAGCCGCCAGATCGCCAAGCTCGACTACTCGCCCGCCTTCCAGTTCGGCCACCCGCTCTCGTTCGAGCTGGCCAACAAGATCAAGGAACTGACGCCCGCCGGCCTGGACTACGTGTTCTTCACCGGCTCGGGCTCCGAAGCCGCCGACACCTCGCTGAAGATGGCGCGCGCCTACTGGCGCACCAAGGGCCAGGCCGGCAAGACGCGCCTCATCGGCCGCGAGAAGGGCTACCACGGCGTGAACTACGGCGGCATCTCGGTGGGCGGCATCGCGGCCAACCGCAAGCTGTTCGGCCAGGGCATCGAGGCCGACCACCTGCCGCACACGCTGCTGGCAGCCAATGCCTTCACGCGCGGCATGCCCGAGAACGGCGCAGAGCTGGCCGACCGCCTGCTCGACCTCATTGCGCTGCACGACGCCTCGACCATCGCGGCCGTGATCGTCGAGCCCTTTGCCGGTTCGGCCGGCGTGGTAATTCCGCCGAAGGGCTACCTGAAGCGTCTGCGCGACATCTGCACGGCGCACAACATCCTGCTGATTTTTGACGAAGTGATCACCGGGTTCGGCCGCTGCGGCGCGCTCACGGGCGCCGATGCCTTCGGCGTCACGCCCGACATCATGAACATCGCCAAGCAGGTCACCAACGGCGCGCAGCCGCTGGGCGCCGTAGTCGCCAACAAGGACATCTACGACACCTTCATGGCTGCGGGCGGCCCCGAGTACATGCTCGAGTTCCCGCACGGCTACACCTACGGCGCGCATCCCGTGGCCTGCGCCGCCGGCATCGCCGCGCTCGACGTGCTGCAGAAGGAAGACATGATCGGCCGCGTGCAGACGCTGGCCCCGCACTTCGAGAACGCCGTGCACAGCCTGAAGGGCAGCAAGCACGTCGCCGACATCCGCAACTACGGCCTCGCCGCCGGCATCACCATCGCCGCGCTGCCGGGCGAGCCCGCACGCCGCCCCTACGAGATCGCGATGAACTGCTGGAAGAAAGGCTTCTACGTGCGCTACGGCGGCGACACGATCCAGCTCGCACCGCCGTTCATTGCCGAGAAGGCCGAGATCGACCGCATGGTCAACGCCCTTTCCGACGCCCTCGCAGAAACCGCCTGAATCCCTTTCGAGACCTGAAGACATGCAACACGACAAGAACGTCACCGCCACCATCGGCCACTTCATCGACGGCAAGCACGTCGGCGGCGGCAGCCGCGTGCAGCCGGTGTTCGACCCCGCCACCGGCCTGTCGGCCAAGAGCGTCGCGCTCGCCGACAAGCTCACGGTCGAGCAGGCCATCGCCGCGGCGCAGGCCGCCTTCCCGGCCTGGCGCAACACGCCGCCGCTGAAGCGCGCCCGCGTGATGAGCCGCCTGAAGACGCTGCTCGAAGAAAACGCCGACACCATCGCCGCGCTGATCACCGCCGAGCACGGCAAAGTGCTGGCCGACGCGCACGGCGAGCTGCAGCGCGGCATCGAGAACGTCGAGTACGCCAGCTACGTGCCCGAGCTGCTCAAGGGCGAGCACAGCAAGAACGTCGGCCCGTCGATCGACTCGTGGAGCGAGTTCCAGGCCATGGGTGTCGCGGCCGGCATCACGCCGTTCAACTTCCCCGTCATGGTGCCGCTGTGGATGTGGCCGATGGCCGTGGCCTGCGGCAACACCTTCGTGCTGAAGCCCTCGGAGCGCACGCCCTCCTCCACGCTGTTCATGGCCGAACTCGCGCTGCAGGCCGGCCTGCCGCCGGGCGTGCTGAACGTGGTCAACGGCGACAAGGAAGCGGTCGACACGCTGCTGACCGACCGCCGCGTGAAGGCCGTGAGCTTCGTGGGCTCGACGCCCATCGCTGAATACATCTACACCACGGGCACGGCCCACGGCAAGCGCGTGCAGGCGCTCGGCGGCGCCAAGAACCACGCGGTGGTGATGCCCGATGCCGACATCGGCAACGCGGTGAGCGCGCTCATGGGCGCGGCCTACGGTTCGTGCGGCGAGCGCTGCATGGCGATCCCGCTGGTGGTGGCCGTGGGCGACGCCACGGCCGACGCGGTGGTCGAAGGCCTGAAGGTCGAGATCGCCAAGATGAAGGTCGGCCCCGGCACCGACAACGGCAACGACATGGGCCCGCTGGTCACGCAGCCGCACTTCGAGAAGGTCAAGGCCTTCGTCGACGCGGGCGTGGCCGCCGGCGCCAAGCTGGTGGTCGACGGCCGCGGCATCCAGGTCGAAGGCCACGAAGGCGGCTACTACCTCGGCGCCTGCCTGTTCGACCACGTGAAGCCCGGCATGACGATCTACCAGGAAGAGATCTTCGGCCCGGTGCTCGGCGTGGTGCGCGTGAAGACGCTGCAAGAGGCGATGGACCTGATCGACGCGCACGAGTACGGCAACGGCACCTGCATCTTCACGCGCGACGGCGAGGCCGCGCGCTGGTTCAGCGACAACATCCAAGTCGGCATGGTCGGCATCAACGTGCCGCTGCCCGTGCCCGTGGCGTACCACTCGTTCGGCGGCTGGAAGCGTTCGCTGTTCGGCGACCTGCACGCCTACGGCCCCGACGCCGTGCGCTTCTACACCAAGCGCAAGACCGTCACGCAGCGCTGGCCCTCGGCCGGCGTGCGTGAAGGGACGATGTTCTCGTTCCCGTCGAACCGCTGATATCGAAGCGTCCGCAGCAGGTCAAGCCTTGTCGGCTTTTCCTGCGGCGTTCGCGAGCTTGCTGAGCATGCGGTCCACCAGCCACGGCTGGCGGTCCTCATCCTCAGCGCGTTCCTTGCGGCGGATCGCGTTGCGCACGACGATCGAGCCCACGTAGCGCATCGGCTCCGGCGGAAAGTAGCCCAGCGGCCCTGCCGTGATCGGGCTGCGCGTCCATGCGTTGTCCTGGTCGAGCACCAGCGACGACAGGATCTGCCCGCCCATGTAGGTCGGCCCCACCCCGTTGCCCGAGTAGCCGAAGCCGTAGTAGATGTGCGGCGCGCCATCGAGCTTGCCGAAGAACGGGAAGCCCGTCACCGAGCGGTCGGACGGACCGTTCCAGCTCGCGGTGATCGGCGTGTTGCTCAACGCGGGGAAGAAGGAATGCAGGGCCTGCGTGAGCTCGGCCTCGTAGGGCGAACGCTCGTCGAACACCTTGGCCATGCGGCCGCCCCAGGCGAAGGTGTTGCCGCCCTTGCCCAGCATGATGCGACCGTCGACCGTGCTGCGGTAGTAGTACACGAAGGTGCGTGAGTCGAGCACCGACACGCCGTCGGTCAGGCCGATCTGCTGCAGCAGCTCGGGGCAGCGCTCGGTGATGATCATGTCGCTCGACACGATGGCGATGGTCCGCTCGAACTGCGGGAAGCGGCTGGCCATCCACGCGTTCATCGCGAGCACCAGTTTCTTTGCGCGCACGCGCCCGGTGGGCGTGCGCACCAGTACGGGCTGGTCGGTGCTGAAGTCGAGCATCGGCGTGCGCTCGTGGATGCGAATGCCCATGGCCAGCGCCACGCGGCGCAGCCCACGCACCAGCTTGCCCGGATGCACGGTGGCGGCGATCGGCGAGTACACGCCGGCCAGGTTGCGCGCCGAGCCCGAGCGCCGCGCCACTTCGTCGGGCGGCAGCGCATGGTACGAGTGGATGCCGCGCGCCTCCAGCGCCTGCATCATCGGATCGAGCGTGCCGATCTGCGCCTGCGAGGTCGCGGTGTAGAGCGTGCCGTCGCGCCGCAGCTCGGCGTCGATGCCATGCGCCGCGCAGAAGTCGGCGATGTGCCCCACTGCCGCTTCCGACGCCTTCACGAGGCGCACGGCCTCGCCTTCGCCGAACAGCCGCCGCAGCGTCAAAAACTTGGCCGACCACGTGAGCAGGCAACCGCCGTTGCGCCCGCTCGCGCCGGCGCCGCAGAGGTCGCTTTCGAGAATGACGATGTCGAGCGCGGGCGCCTGCAGCTTGGCCTGGATGGCCGTCCACAGGCCGGTGAAGCCGCCACCGACGATGCAGACGTCAGCGGTGGTTTCGCCTTGCAGCGCCGGGGCCAGATCGCCATCGTTGAAGAGCGCTTGTTCGATCCAGAAGGGGCGCATCCGTGTGCCTTAGGCGGTGAGGGCTTGCCGGTGCTCGGCGGAACTGATTTCGAGATGGTGCACGAAGTGTGCGAGGCCGGGCATGTCGGCATCGGCCATCTTGGCCGTGTCGTCCCACTGCCGCAGGCGCACTGCATCCATCGCGTACGGCAGGGCCTCGAAGGCCTGGGCCTGCGCCTCGTCGAAGACGCCGCCCTGCAGTTGCAGGCTGCGCTTCGAGTCGGCCGACAGCGCCTCCAGGTAGCCGGGCACGCGCGCACACAGAAAGCGCTTGGCGTCCACGTGCAGCCGGATCGGTTCCAGCGTGGCCGGACCGAACAGCGCACGCAAAAACGGCAGGCAGCGGTACTGGTGCAGGTCGTCCAGCCCCTGCTGCGTCGGCGTGCCGCCGAAGTCGTGCAGCAGGTGGCCCAGATCGTGCAGCAGGGAGGCGGCGATCAGCGCGCTGTCCGCCCCCTCCTGCTCGGCCAGGTGCGCCGACTGCAGCGCATGCTCCAGCTGCGTGACCGGCTCACCGTCGTACTGCGCATGGCCCTTGGTCTCGAAGAGGCCGACGATGTCGGGGATGCTGAGGCTCATGGTTACCAGGGCAGCGAGTAGGTCTTGGTGTTGGTGAAGCTCTTCATGGCTTCGAGCACGCCTTCCTTGTAGCCCAGGCCCGAGTCCTTGATGCCGCCGAAGGGCGTGAGCTCCAGGCGGTAGCCCGGCACCTCGCGCACGTTCACGCTGCCCACGTTCAGCTCGCGGATGAAGCGCGTGATGTAGTCCAGCCGGTTGGTGCAGATCGACGACGACAACCCATAGGCCGTGCCGTTCGAGATGCGGATCGCTTCGTCGATGTTCTTGAAGCGGATGACCGGCGACACGGGGCCGAAGGTCTCTTGCTTGGCGACGGTCATCTCGGGATCGACGTGGTCGAGCACGGTGGGCGAGTACAGCGCGCCGCAGCGTTCGTTGCCGTACAGGAGCTTGGCACCCGCTGCGATCGCTTCGTTGACCACGGCCTCGAACTGCTTGGCAGCCGCTTCGTCGATCACGGTGCCCATGTCGGTGTCGGGGTCCATCGGGTCGCCGTACTTCAGGGCCTTGGTCTTGGCGACCAGCAGTTCGACGAACTGATCGGCAACCGACTCGTGCACCAGCATGCGTTTGACGGCTGTGCAGCGCTGGCCCGAGTTCTTGTAAGAGCCATTGGCAGCGAGCGTGGCCGCTTCCTCGATGTCCGCGTCTTCCATCACGATGATCGGGTCGTTGCCACCCAGCTCCAGGATCTGGCGCTTGTAGGTGGCCTTGCCCGCGATGTACTTGCCGATGGGCACGCCGCCGGTGAAGGTGACGAGGTCGACGTCGGCATTGGTCAGCAGCTCGTCGGCGATCTCTTTCGGGTCGCCCGTGAGCACCGACAGCATCTGCGGTGGCAGGCCGGCTTCGTACAGGATGTCGGCCAGCAGGAAGGCCGTGAGCGGCGTCTTCTCGCTGGGTTTCAGCACGATGCGGTTGTTGGTCGCAATGGCCGGCGCCACCTTGTGGATCACCTGGTTCAGCGGGTGGTTGAACGGCGTGATGGCGGTGATGGCGCCCAGCAGCGGTTCGCGCATCGTGTAGACCTTGCGGCTCTTGCCGTGGTGCGTGAGGTCGCAGGAGAACACCTGGCCGTCGTCCACCAGCGCCTGGTTGGCGGCAAACAGCAGCACGTCGGAGGCGCGGCCCACTTCGTACAGCGAGTCCTTGCGCGACAGGCCCGACTCGAGCGTGATGGTGCGCGACATTTCATCCAGGCGCGAGGCGATGATCTCGCCGGCGCGCATGAGGATCTTGTAGCGCTCGTAGCGTGTGAGCGTGGGCTTGTAGTCGCGGGCGATGCGCAGGGCATTGCGCACGTCGTCCAGCGTGGCCTTGGGCACGGTGGCGATCACTTCGCCGGTGTACGGGTAGGTGACGTCGATGGTGCGGTCGCGGTGGACTTTCTCGCCGGCGATGCGCAGCGCTTCGCGGTGGACAGTGCCTGGCTTCAGGATGGCTTGGCTCATGAATGCTCCGTGTGGTCCGTGTGGTTTCAGCGTGCGTGGTTCAGGGCAAGGTCGAGCGCATCGAAGTTGCGCAGCCGGCGACCGGCGGCAATGCCTTCGACCGGGCGGTTGCAGATCAGCGGCACCTTCTGCTCGGACACACCACCGTGCGAACGCAGCGGCACTTCGAGCGCCGAGAGGTCGTGGCGGCTGGCGGCGGTGCCGATGACGGTGCTCTGCTCGCTCACCACCACGATGTCACCGATGCGGTCCGGCGGCAGCTCGAAACGCTGCGCGGCTTCCTTGCGCGAGAGCACGAGCTCCATGCCCGGGATGCCCTTGATGCGTTCGATCCAGCCCGGCACGCTGGCTTCGTCGGGGGCATAGACCGTGGCGAAGGAGCCGAGCGCGCCGTGGTGCACGACGTACGGGTCGGTGATCGGCAGGATCACGCGGGCCGTTTCAGCGCCGTACCAGCCGTCGAGGACGTCCTGCAGATAGATGACGTTGGGCGAACCATCGGCACCGTGCTTGTCGTTCATGCCGTGGTCGGCCGTGAGCACGATGGTGGCGCCGAGTGCGTCGAGCTGCGCGAGGTAGCCGTCCATCATTTGGTAGAAGGCATTCGCTGCGGGGCTGCCCGGTGCGGCCTTGTGCTGCACGTAGTCGGTGGTCGACAGGTACATCAGGTCAGGACGCTGCGATTCCATGAGCTTCACGCCGGCGGCGAACACGAACTCCGACAGCTCGGCGCTGTACACCGAGGGCACGGGCATGCCGACCATGTCGAGCACGTTGTCGATGCCGTTCTCTTCCATCGTCACCTGGTCCGACTTCTCGGACGAGAAGCAGATGCCCTTCATCTTGTGGCCGAGCAGCTTGCGCAGCTTGTCCTTGGCGGTGATCACTGCCAGCTTGGCGCCTGCATCGGCAAACGCGGCCAGCACGGTGCCGGCACGCAGGTACTTGGGGTCGTTCATCATCACTTCCTGGCCCAGCTCGCGGTCGAAGAAGTAGTTGCCGCAGATGCCGTGCACCGCGGGCGGCGCGCCGGTCACGATCGACAGGTTGTTGGGGTTGGTGAACGAGGGCACGACGCAGTCGGCGAGCAGGTCGGCGCCGTCCTTGCGCATGCGGGCGATGTACGGGGCCACGCCGGCTTCGATGGCTGCGTCGAGGTAGGCCGGCTCGCAGCCGTCCACGCACACGACCACGATCGGACGGGCCATCCAGCGATAGCTTCTGGCATTGACTTCAAGTGTCTCCGGTGTCATTTCAGACTTCCTTTTGGGGTGGGTGGTTCGGGGTAACAGGGGTGTTGCTGATGGCAGCCGCATCGCCGTCGATGCGACCGAAGGCCTTGTGCATGCGCGCGCGGCTGTCGGCGACGTGCGTGCGCAGCGCGCGGCCTGCCGTGTCGGCGTTGCCGCTGGCAATGGCGTCGACGATGTGGCTGTGCTCGTCGGCCGAGACCCGCAGGCCGCCGCCGCTGTCGAGCGCGCGCATTCTGAAAAGGTGCAGCTCCTTGACGAGCCGCTTGTAGGTTTCGGTGAGCTTCTTGCTGCCAGCCGTGTCGAGCAGGATCTCGTGGAACTGCAGGTTGAGCTGCGCGTACTGCTCCACGTCCTGGGCCTGGGCCGCCGAGCGCATGGCGTCGACCATGGCGCGCAGGCGCTCCACCGCGTCGGGCTGGATGGCCAGCGCCACGCGCCGGCCGATGATTTCTTCGAGCGCCTCGCGCAGTTCGTAGATCTCGTCGGCTTCCTCGAACGCGATCTCGCGCACGAAGACACCGCGGTTCTTCTCGTTGCGCACCAGGCCGGCTTCTTCCAGGGCGCGCAGCGCCTCGCGGATCGGGCCGCGGCTGGTGTTGAAGCGCAGCGAGAGCTCGCTCTCGTTGATGCGGCTGCCCACGGGGAGCTCGCCCGTCATGATCAAACGCTCGATTTCTTCCTGCATCAGCATCGGCAGCGAGCTGGACTGGAGGAACGCGAGGGCGGCGGAGTGATTGCTGGTGACCATGGGGCGTATTTTCCCGAAGGATCGTCAACTGTCAACAATTTTTTATTGACAGTCGGCAATCAGCAACCTACATTGCAAACACCGGACGGCGTTGGACACCTTCGCGCCGGCGCCAGCCCCTCACTCACCCTCTTCAGTGACAGCCAGCCTTTCAGGAGAAAACAGATGACGATGAAACAAAGCACGCGCCGTCTCACGGCCGCCCTGTGTGTTGCGGCCCTCGGCCTCATGTCCGGCAGTGCGTGGGCGCAAAAGACGCCGCTCCTGGTCTACACGGCGCTCGAAACCGACGCCATGAAGCTCTACAAGGACGCCTTCGAGAAGGCCAACCCCGACATCGAAGTGAAGTGGGTGCGCGATTCCACCGGCATCGTCACCGCCAAGCTGCTGGCCGAAAAAGCCAACCCGCAGGCCGACGTGGTGGCCGGCCTGGCCGCCAGCAGCCTGGCGCTGCTGCAGCAGGAAGGCATGCTGCTTCCTTATGAGCCCAAGGGCTTCAACGAACTGAACCCCGCGTACTCCGACGCCGCCCGCCCGCCGGCCTGGGTCGGCATGGACGTATGGGCCGCCACCATCTGCTTCAACCATGTCGAGGCCAAGAAGCTCGGCCTGCCCAAGCCCGAAAGCTGGAAGGACCTGACCAAGCCCATCTACAAGGGCACGATCTCGATGCCGCACCCCGCCTCCAGCGGCACCGGCTACCTCGATGTGTCGTACTGGCTGCAGAACCTGGGCGACGCCGAAGGCTGGAAGTACATGGACGCGCTGCACCAGAACATCGCCCAGTACGTGCACTCGGGCTCCAAGCCCTGCAAGCAGGCGGGCGCGGGCGAGTTCCCGATCGGCATCTCGTTCGAGTTCCGCGCGCACCAGGTGAAGAAGTCGGGCGCGCCGGTCGACCTGATCTTCCCGAAGGAAGGCCTGGGCTGGGACATCGAGGCCACGAGCCTCATGAAGACCAGCACGAAGCTGGCGCAAGGCAAGCGCTTCGCCGACTGGATGGCGAGCAAGGAAGCCAACCAGATCAGCGCACGCTGGTGGGCCGTGGTCGCCTACCCGGGCGTGGTCTCGAAGCTCGAAGGCATTCCTGAGAACTACGAGAAGCTGCTGGCCAAGAACGACCTGAACTGGGCTGCGAAAAACCGCGAACGCATCCTGGCCGAGTGGAGCAAGCGCTACGAAGGAAAAGCTGAGCCCAAGTAAGCCCGACGGCATCCCCCGGTTTTCAATTCAAGGGTGCCGCCGCAACTGGTGACGCCCTCCAACGACGAGTGCGAAAAATGGACATGACCGACACCCGCTTCATTGCCAGCCAGTTGACCCCCACCGCGGCCCCGCCCGCGGCCCTCGAGATCGTCGGTGTTCGCAAGGACTTCGAGACCTTCAGCGCGCTGCGCGACGTGCACCTGCGCGTGAACCCCGGCGAGATGCTGTGCTTTCTCGGCCCCTCGGGCTGCGGCAAGACCACGCTGCTGCGCATCATCGCGGGCCTGGAAACGCAGACCGCCGGGCAGATCCTGCAGAACGGCAAGGACGTCTCGTGGCTCTCGCCGGACAAGCGCGACTACGGCATCGTGTTCCAGTCGTATGCGCTCTTTCCCAACCTGTCGATCGCGGACAACGTGGGCTACGGCCTCGTCAACAGCCGCGCGAAGCGGGGCGAGATCAAGGCGCGCGTCGACGAGCTGCTGAAGCTGGTCGGCCTGCCGACCTCGGGCGCCAAGTACCCGAGCCAGCTCTCGGGCGGCCAGCAACAGCGCGTGGCCCTGGCCCGCGCGCTGGCCACGCGGCCCGGCCTGCTGCTGCTCGACGAACCGCTGTCGGCGCTCGACGCGCTGGAGCGCATCCGCCTGCGCGGCGAGATCCGCCGGCTGCAGAAGCAGGTCGGCATCACGACCATCATGGTCACGCACGACCAGGAAGAAGCGCTCTCGATGGCCGACCGCATCGTGGTGATGAACCACGGCGTGATCGAGCAGGTCGGCACGCCGATGGAAATCTACGAGCAGCCGGCCACGCCCTTCGTGGCCGACTTCGTGGGCAAGGTCAACGTGCTGCGCGCGGTGGCGCTGGGCAACCAGCGCTTCCAGGTCGGCGACATGGAGCTGCAGTGCGACGCCTGCGACGGCGCCTTCGAGCCCGGCGACGACGTCAACCTGTACCTGCGCCCCGAAGACCGCGCGGTCGAGCACCTGCAAGACGACACGCCCAACCGCCTGCAGGCCAAGGTCACGAAGGTCGAGTTCCTGGGCGGCCTGTGCATCGCCGAGGTGACGGCCGACGCGCTGCACGGCCAGGTGCTGGGCCTGCACTTCTCGCTGAACCAGCTGCACGACCTGGACATCCGCGAAGGCAACACGATCGACATCGCGCTGCGCGCCAACCGCATCCGCGCCTTTGCTGCGCGCCCGGCGAAATCATGAACACGCTGGCACATCCTCGCCCTGTATTGGCCGCGCGCCCGGCCTTGCGCTGGAGCCGCGACGAGACCATCGCGCGCGCCATCCTGTTCGTGGTGATGGCGATGCTGTTCGTGTTCCTGGTCGCGCCGCTGCTCACCATCCTGGCGCACGCGGTGCAGGACAAGAACGGCAACTTCGTCGGCCTGGCCCACTTCATCACCTACTTCCAGACACCGAGCCTGCTGCGCGCGGCGTGGAACTCGATCTGGGTGTCGGCCGCGGTGGTGATGATCTCGGTGCCCACGGCCTTCGTGTTCGCCTACGCGCTCACGCGCAGCCGCATGCCGGCGCCGCTGAAAGCGGTGTTCCGCCTCATCGCACTCATTCCGCTGCTCGCGCCCTCGCTGCTGTCGGCCATTTCGTTCGTGCAGTGGTTCGGCAACCAGGGCGCGCTCAAGTTCCTGCTGGGCGGCGCCTCGATTTACGGTGCGCCCGGCATCATCCTGGCCGAGGTCTACAACACCTTTCCGCACGCGCTGATGATCCTCGTCACCGCGCTGTCGCTGGCCGACGGCCGGCTGTACGAGGCGGCCACCGCGCTGCGCACGCGCCCGTTCCGTCAGTTCATGACGATCACCCTGCCCTCGTGCAAGTACGGCCTGATCAGCGCGGCCACCGTGGTCTTCACCTATGTGGTGAGCGACTTCGGCGCGCCGAAGGTCATCGGCGGCAACTTCAACGTGCTGTCGGTCGACGTGTTCAAGCAGGTGGTCGGGCAGCACAACTTTTCGATCGGTGCGGTGGTCGGCATGCTGCTGTTGCTGCCGTCGATCATCTCGTTCGTGATCGACTACGTGGTGCGGCGCAAGCTGAAGGCGCAGCTTACGGCGCGCTCGGTGCCCTACACGCCCAAGCCCCGCAAGGTGGCCGATGCAGTGCTCACGCTGTTCTGCACCGTGGTCTGCGGCCTGCTGCTGGCGACCATCGGCATGGCGGTCTACACCTCGGCGATCTCGCTGTGGCCGTACGACCTGTCGTTCACGCTCAAGCACTACCACTTCGTGCTCATCGAGAGCGACATGGCCGCTGCCTACGGCAACAGCCTGATGGTGGCGATGGTGACGGCGGTGGCCGGCTCGCTCATCGTGTTCGTGGGCGCCTACCTGATCGAGAAGACGCGCAACCTGGGCCTCATGCGCAAGGGCATGCACCTGATGGCGGTGCTGTCGATGGCGGTGCCGGGCCTGGTGCTCGGCCTGGGCTACGTGATGTTCTTCAACCATCCGTCCAACCCGCTGAACTTCTTGTACCAGACGATGGCGATCCTGATCATCTCGATGGTGGTGCACTACTACACCTCGAGCCACCTCACGGCGGTGACGGCGCTCAAGCAGATCGACAACGAGTTCGAAGCCGTGTCGGCCTCGCTCAAGGTGCCGTTCTTCAAGACCTTCCTGCGCGTGACGGTGCCGGTGTGCCTGCCGGCCATCCTGGACATCGGGCGCTACTTCTTCGTGGTGTCGATGGCCAGCCTGTCGTGCGCCATCTTCCTGTACACGCCGGAGACCATCCTCGCGTCGGTCGCGATCATGCACCTGGACGACGCCGGCGACATCGGCCCGGCCGCCGCGCTGGCCAGCCTGATCGTCGTCACCTCGACGCTGGTGTGCATCGCCTACGCCCTGCTGACGCGCGTGCTGCTTGCACGCACGCAGGCCTGGCGCAACCTCAGCCGCGGCTGAACCGCTTTCCTGTTCCCCTCATCACTCTCGCCCCTCATTCCCTTTCCCTGCCTGGAGACATCATGAGTCAAGCCGCCCACCCCATCCTGCTCACGCCCGGCCCCCTGACCACCTCGGACCGCACCCGCCAAGCGATGCTGCGCGACTGGGGATCGTGGGACGCCGACTTCAACCAGATCACGGCGCGCATCCGCAAGGAAGTGCTGAACATCGTGCACGGCACGGGCACGCACGAATGCGTTCCGTTGCAAGGCAGCGGCACCTTCTCGGTCGAAGCGGCCATCGGCACCATCGTGCCGCGCACCGGCCATGTGCTGGTGCCGAGCAACGGCGCCTACTGCCAGCGCCTCGCAAAAATCTGCAAGGTGCTGGGCCGCAAGCTCACGACCATCGACTACACCGAGGAGAAGCAGGTCTTGCCCGCCGACGTCGACCGCGCCCTCGCGGCCGACCCCAGCATCACGCACGTGGCGGTGGTGCACTGCGAAACCGGCGCCGGCGTGCTCAACCCGCTGCACGAGATCGCGCTGGTCGTCGCCAAGCACGGACGCGGCCTGATCATCGACGCCATGAGCTCCTTCGGCGCGCTGGACATCGACGCGCGCAAGACGCCGTTCGATGCCGTGGTCGCCGCCTCGGGCAAGTGCCTCGAAGGCGTGCCGGGCATGGGCTTCGTCATCGTCAAGCGCAGCACGCTCGAGAAGTGCGAAGGCAACTGCCACTCGCTGAGCATGGACCTGTACGACCAGTGGGTCTACATGGAGAAGACCACGCAGTGGCGCTTCACGCCGCCCACGCACGTGGTCGCCGCGCTCGACACCGCCATTGCCCAGTACATCGAGGAAGGCGGCCTGCCCGCGCGCGGTGGACGCTACACGCGCAACTGCAAGGCGCTCATCGACGGGCTCGCGACGCTCGGTTTCCGCAGCTTCCTCGACCCGGCGATCCAGGCGCCGATCATCGTCACCTTCCATGCGCCCGACGACGCCAACTACGACTTCAAGACCTTCTACCAGGAGGTGAAGAAGCGCGGCTACATCCTGTACCCCGGCAAGCTGACGCAGGTCGAGACCTTCCGCGTGGGCTGCATGGGTCACTTCGGCGACGCGGGCATTCCGGGCGCGGTGGCGGCCATTGCCGACACGCTGAAAGCCATGGGCATCCGGCAGGTGACGGCGGCCGTCGCGGCCTGAAGACCCTCTGAGCAGGCCGGCGCATTGCAGCGCCGGTCCTACAACGCGGGAGTGATGCGCTTCGCATAATGCCCCGCATGACGGTTCTGCGCAGCGACATCCCTGCCCGCCTGGACCGCCTGCCGTGGTCGCGCTGGCATTGGCGCGTGGTGATCGCGCTGGGCGTGGCCTGGATTCTCGACGGCCTCGAGGTCACGCTGGTGGGCTCCATCGGCGCGGTGCTGGAGCGGCCCGACACGCTCGGGCTCACGGCGGGAGAGATCGGCTGGTCGGGCTCGATCTACATCGCGGGCGCGGTGATCGGCGCGCTGGTGTTCGGCCGGCTCACCGACCGACTCGGGCGCAAGAAGCTCTTTCTGCTCACGCTCGTGGTCTACACGCTCGGCACGCTGGCCACGGCCTTCTCACCCAACTTCGCCTTCTTTGCGCTGTGCCGCTTCGTCACCGGGCTGGGCATCGGCGGCGAGTACGCGGCGATCAACTCGGCCATCGACGAACTCATTCCGGCGCGCGTGCGCGGGCGCGTCAACCTCGCGATCAACGGCAGCTTCTGGATCGGTGCGGCGCTCGGCGCGGCGCTGAGCCTGGTGCTGCTCGACGCGCGCGTGATCGGCCCGGTGTGGGGCTGGCGCGCCGGCTTTGCATTGGGTGCGGTGCTTGCGGTGGCGATCCTGCTGGTGCGGCGTCATGTGCCCGAGAGCCCGCGCTGGCTCATCGCGCACGGGCGTGCAGACGAAGCCGAGCGCATCGTTGCGGACATCGAGCGCGAAGTCGAAGTGCAGCACGGCCCGCTGCCCGCTGCGCATGGCCACGTGATGTACACCGCCGCGCGCCAGAACAGCCCGCCGATGCGCGAGGTGGCGCGCGTGCTGCTGCGACGCTATCCGGCGCGCAGCATGGTGGCCGTGGCGCTCATGGTGTCGCAGGCCTTTTTCTACAACGCGATCTTCTTCACCTACGCGCTGGTGCTGACGCGCTTCTACGGCGTGGCCGAAGGCCGCGTGGCGCTGTACATCTTTCCGTTTGCGCTGGGCAACGTGCTCGGGCCGCTGCTGCTGGGCCCGCTGTTCGACAGCGTGGGCCGGCGCAAGATGATCGCGCTGACCTATGTGCTGGCCGGCGTGGGGCTGGCGCTCACGGGCTGGGCCTTCATGCAGGGCTGGCTCGACGCGCGCAGCCAGGCGCTGTGCTGGTCGGCGGTGTTCTTCCTGGCGTCGGCGGCGGCCAGCTCGGCCTACCTCACGGTGAGCGAGGTGTTCCCGCTCGAGATGCGCGCCATGGCCATCGCGATCTTCTATGCCATCGGCATGGGCGCGGGCGGCTTCGCGGCGCCGGTGCTGTTCGGCCTGCTGATCGAGACCGGCAGCCGCGGCGCGGTGATGGTGGGCTACCTGATCGGCGCCGTGCTGGTCATCGTCGCGGGCCTGCTGGCGCTGCGCTACGCGGCCGATGCGGAACGCAAGCCGCTGGAAGAAGTGGCCCCGCCGCTGTCGTCGGAAGCCGGCGGCGAACGGCCCTGACGGCGCGCTACAGCGCGCAGGTGCGAAAGCCGAAGAAGCCGTCGTCGGAATCGGGCAGCGCGAAGCCACGTCGGCGCGGCGAGCGCAGCCGCGCACGGGTCGCGAACGAGGCGCCGCGCAGCACGCGCGCGCGGCCGAATGCGGCCACGGGATCGAACTCGCCACCCGCGCTCCACGGATCGGCCCGGAAACCCGGCCAGGGCTGCAGCGTGCCTGCGGTCCACTCGTGCACGTCGGCCCAGCGGAAGCCGCGCCGCGCGGCCGTGTGGGCCGCGATTTCCCATTCGACCTCGGTCGCGATGCGCCGGCCGGCCCAGCGCGCCCAGGCGTCGGCCTCCCACCAGCTCAGGTGCACCGCGCTGTGGTGCCCGGCCGCGCGCACGGTGACGCCGAAGCGCTGCTGCAGCACCGAGCCGCCCGTGCCGTTGCGGGCCACGCCGATCTGCTCCACGTGGCGCGGGCCGCGCCGGCCTTCGGTCTGTGCGGCGAGCCAGCGCCAGCCGTCGCTGTGCCACAGCTCCTCGCGGTCGTAGCCGCCGTCGTCGACGAACTGGATGTACTGGTCCCAGGTGACGGGCTGGGCGTCGATCTCGAACTCGGGCACGTCGACGCGGTGCGCCGCGCCTTCCTGCGCGAACAGGAAGCCGCTGTGCTCGGGCAGGCCCAGCTCCCAGCGCGTGGCGGGCAGCAGCAGCGGCTCATGCGTGACGGCGATGGGTGCCGGCTCGATGTTCAGCGGCAGGCCCAGCGTCTGCGCCAGCACCACGAGCTGTTCGCCGCGCAGGTCTTCATGGAACAGCGCGAGCCGGTAGAAGTACAGGCCGGCATCGGTCTCGGCGGCGTTCTCGAGCAGTTCGAGCGTGCTCTCGAGGGTTTCGAGCAGGTAGGCCTTGGTCTGGCCCAGGCCCGGCAGGTCGGGCGACCCGCTGCGCTCGGCGGCGCCCTGGGCGGGGTTCCACCAGTCGTCGGCGTCGGGGTCGATGGCGGCCAGCCGCGTGGGGCGCACGGGGCAGTCGATGCCGAAGGCGCGCTGCGTGTTGCGCCCGATCCACCATTCGGCGAACCAGCCGATGTGGCCCGCCAGCCAGACCGGCGGCAGCACGCCCGGCTGCTGCGGCACGCGCATGCTTTCGCCCAGCGCCTCTTCGAACAGGGACAGCAGGTGCAGCGTGTGGTTGCGGGCGTCGATGAGGGCCAGCGACAGCAGGTCGCGGCCGGCGCGGCGCATGTCGGGGGAGTCGATCGACAGCGGGCCCGCTGCCGCCGGGGCCGGTGGAGGGCGCGGAGTCTGGGCCATGTCGCATTATGGCCACCATGGCAGCCCTGGGTAGGACCCGAAAAGAACTTTCCCCGTACACCGATAGAATCCGAGCCGCCTCTTGCACCCGACCCGTTGGCACACAAAGCCAGTGCGTCGGGTGCCGTCGTATCGGGGCATCCAATACAAAAATGGAGATGTAATGCAAGGCTTGCTCAAGCTGTCCCGGGCCATTGACTGGCTCAATGCCCAGGTCGGCAAATACGCCATCTGGCTCATCCTGGCCGCCACGGTGATCAGCGCCCTCAACGCGATCGTCCGCAAGGTCTTCAACACCAGTTCCAACGCCTTCCTCGAAGTGCAGTGGTACCTGTTTGCCTGGTCGTTCCTGGTGGCCGCCGGCCTCACGCTGCTGCAGCGGGAACACGTGCGCATCGACGTGCTGAACAGCCGCCTGTCCAAACGCACGCAGGTGTGGATCGACATCGTCGGCTTCGCCCTCTTCCTGACGCCGCTGTGCATCACGGTGCTGTGGCTGTCGATGCCGGTGGTGATCCAGATGTACCAGTCGGGCGAGATGTCCGGTAACTCGGGCGGCCTGATCCGCTGGCCGGTGTGGGTGGCGTTGCCGGTGGGCTTCGTGCTGCTGATGCTTCAGGGCTGGTCGGAACTCATCAAGCGCATCGCGTTCCTGCGCGGCGAAGGTCCTGACCCGATGGGCCGCCTGACCGACAAGACCGCTGAAGACGAACTCATCGAGGCGCTGCGTCGCCAGGCCGAGGCGGACGCCGCCGCGGCCAAGCCCCAGCACTGAACGGCCAAGGCAGAAAAGACACCATGGAATTCATTGTTGCCAATTTCGCCCCGATCATGTTCGCGGGGCTGATCTGCTTCCTGCTATTGGGCTTTCCCGTCGCATTCAGCCTCGGCGCCTGCGGCCTGTTCTTCGGACTCGTCGGTATCGAGCTGGGCGTGTTCCAGGCCTCCGTCATGGCCTGGCTGCCGCAGCGGCTCATCGGCATCATGGCCAACGACACGTTGCTCGCGGTGCCCTTCTTCACGCTGATGGGGCTCATATTGGAGCGCAGCGGCATGGCGGAAGACCTGCTCGACACGGTCGGCCAGGTCTTCGGCCCGATGCGCGGCGGCCTCGCCCTGGCGGTGATCTTCGTCGGCGCGCTGCTGGCGGCCACCACCGGCGTGGTGGCGGCTTCGGTCATCTCGATGGGACTGATCTCGCTGCCCATCATGCTGCGCTACGGCTACGACCGGCGCCTGGCCAGCGGCGTGATCGCCGCCTCGGGCACGCTGGCGCAGATCATCCCGCCCTCGCTGGTGCTGATCATCATGGCCGACCAGCTCGGCAAGAGCGTCGGCGACATGTACAAGGGCGCCTTCCTGCCCGGCTTCATGCTGATGGGCATGTACGTGCTGTATGTCGTGTTCCTCGCCATCTTCAAGCCCGCGCAGGTGCCCGCGCTGCCGCCCGAGGCACGCACCTTCCGCGAGCCCAACGGCGGTGGCGGCTACGCCTCGCTGGTGGGCATCACGGCGCTGTCGGCCGTCGTGGCCGTGTTCCTGGCGCGCAACATGGAGACCGTGCACACCTGGTTCCAGGGCGAGCCCGTGACCTTCGTGGCCACCGACGAAAAGGTCGTGGTCGCCATGTGCGGCGGCGTGTTCGTGGCGCTGGTGATTGCGCTGATCAACAAGGGCCTGAAGCTCAACCTGCTGTCGCGCCTGGCCGAACGGGTCACCTTCGTGCTGATCCCGCCGCTGCTGCTGATCTTCCTGGTGCTGGGCACCATCTTCCTGGGCGTGGCCACGCCGACCGAAGGCGGCGCGATGGGCGCCATGGGCGCGCTGATCATGGCCTGGGTGCGCCGTCGCATGAGCTTCTCGCTGCTCAAGCAGGCGCTGGGCTCGACCACGCGGCTGTCCAGCTTCGTGATGTTCATCCTGATCGGCGCGACGGTGTTCAGCCTGGTGTTCCAGGCCGCCGACGGTCCGATCTGGGTCGAGCACCTGCTGACCTCGCTGCCCGGCGGCCCGGTGGGCTTCCTGATCGCGGTGAACGTGCTGATCTTCTTCCTGGCGTTCTTCCTCGACTACTTCGAGCTGTCGTTCATCGTGGTGCCGCTGCTGGCCCCGGTGGCGCACAAGATGGGCATCGACCTGATCTGGTTCGGCGTGCTGCTGGCAGTGAACATGCAGACCTCGTTCATGCACCCGCCCTTCGGCTTCGCGCTGTTCTTCCTGCGCTCGGTCGCCCCCGAGAAGCAGTACGTGGACCGCGTCACGCAGAAGGTCATGGAGCCCGTGACCACGATGCAGATCTACAAGGGCGCGATTCCCTTCGTGCTGATCCAGCTGACGATGGTGGGCGTGCTGATCGCGTTCCCGCAGATCGTGACGGGCAGCCTCGACAAGGAAGTGAAGGTCAACCTCGACGACATCGGCGCGCAGATGCGCGACAGCCTGAAGCCCGAAGAAGGCGCCCCGCCGGCCGACCCGTACGGCGGCGCGGAAGAGTCGGAGCCGAAGGTCGAAGTGCCGGACGCGGAGGGCGCGGCACCTGCGGCTCCCGCAGCAGCCCCGTCTTCGACGCCCGAGCCGGCGGCCGAGACCGGCGAGACCGATCCGATGAAGGCGATGCAGGACGCATTGAAGTCGCCGCCGCAGAAACCCTGAGCGGCCTCCGCTTCTCAAGCCAAAGCCCCCGACCCCGGGGGCTTTTTTCATGCCCGCACGAAATCAGTGAGAACAGCGCACGCCAAAGAAAAAGGCCGGCCTGCTTGCGCAGACCGGCCTTTCGATGAAGCCTCAGCAGATCGTCAGATCTTGACCGAGTTCATGTACTGGTTGAACGGGTACTCCGAGAAGCGGTTCCACAGGATCTGGTCGCGCTGGAAGGCGCGCATGTCCTGGTGGATCTTCTTGAACTCAGGCGACTTGCCTTCGTGCAGCGCGAACACTTCCATCGAGGCCTTGAAGCCGGCGTCCATCACGGCCTTCGGGAAGGCCTTGAGTTGCGTCTTGGCAGCCACGAGGCGCTTCAGCGCCACGGGGTTGTAGGCGTCGTACTTGGCGGTCATGTCGCGTGCGGCAACCTTGGTCGCAGCGTCGAGGATGGCCTTGTTCTCGTCCGACAGCTTGGCAAAAGCCTTGTTGTTGATGAAGAACTCGAGGTCGGCGCCGCCTTCCCACCAGCCGGGGTAGTAGTAGAACGGGGCGACCTTGTTGAAGCCCAGCTTTTCGTCGTCGTGCGGGCCGACGAATTCAGCGGCGTCCAGCGTGCCCTTTTCGAGCGACTGGTACACGTCGCCGGCAGGCATGTTCTGCGACACCACGCCCAGCTTGGCCATGGCCTCGCCGAACACGCCGCCGCCCATGCGCATCTTCAGGCCCTTGAGGTCTTCGACGGTCTTGATTTCCTTGCGGTACCAGCCGCCCATCTGCGTGCCGGTGTTGCCGGCGCTGGCGGTGCGGAAGTTGTACTGCGCGAAGAACGCGTCGAGCAGCTTGCGGCCGTTGCCGTACTCTTTCCACGAGTCGTTCTGGCGGGCCGTGAGGCCGAAGGGAACGGCGCAGCTGAACGCGAAGATCGGGTCCTTGCCGGTGAAGTAGTAGGCGGCGGATTGCGCCATTTCGAGCGTGTCGGCCTGCAGGGCATCGACCACGCCGAATGCGGGCATCAGCTCGCCGGCGGGGTGGACCGAGATTTCGAACTTGCCGCCGGACAGGGCCTTGACCGTCTTCGAGAGCGTTTCAGCGCTGCCGAAGATGGTGTCCAGGGAGCGGGGGAAGCTCGAGGCCAGGCGCCAGCGAACCGCGGCCTGCGCATGGACGGCAGGGGCGATGCCAGCGGCCAAAACGCCGGCGATGCCCGCGTTTTTGATGAGGGAACGACGATCCATTGAATTCACTCCGAGTGCTTTGGAAAAAACAAAACGCGGCTTGTGACCGCGTCAGGGACTTTTGTGAGTCCTTTTGATTGTAAAAACGCGCTTACAGGCGGTCGGCGGGGGTTTACCCTGCGACCCCTTGTCAAACGAAGCGTTTCTTGATCGCGGCAGCAATGCCGTCGGCATCGAGACCGATCGATGCGAGCAGCTTGGCCGGATCGCCGTGCTCGATGAAGCGGTCGGGCAGGCCCAGCTGCAGCACCGGCTTCTGAACGCCGGCGGCCTGCAGGGCCTCCACCACCGCACTGCCCGCGCCGCCCATGATGGCGCCCTCTTCGAGCGTGACGAGCGCGTCGTGCGTGCCCGCGACCTGCAGCAGCAGTTCGACGTCCAGCGGCTTGGCCCAGCGCATGTTGACCACGGTGGCGTCGAGCGACTCGGCCGCCGTGAGCGCCGGATACAGCAAGGTGCCGAACGCGAGGATGGCGATGCGCTGGCCTTCGCGGCGAACCTCGCCCTTGCCGAAAGGCAATGCGTCGAGCGTGAGGTTCGGCGTGGTGCCGGCACCCGCGCCGCGCGGGTAGCGCACGGCCACCGGATGGCTCTGCTCGTAGGCGCTCGTCAGCAGCTGGCGGCACTCGCGCTCGTCGGCCGGGCAGGCGATGCTCATGTTGGGAATGCAGCGCAGGAACGGGATGTCGTAGGCGCCCGCGTGCGTCGCGCCGTCGGCACCCACCAGGCCCGCGCGGTCGAGCGCGAACACCACCGGCAGGTTCTGGATCGCCACGTCGTGGATCAGCTGGTCGTAGGCGCGCTGCAGGAAGGTCGAGTAGATCGCGACCACGGGCTTCAGGCCCTCGCAGGCCAGGCCCGCCGCGAACGTGACCGCGTGCTGCTCGGCAATGCCGACGTCGTAGTAGCGGTCGGGGAAGCGCTTCTCGAACTCCACGAGCCCCGAGCCTTCGCGCATCGCGGGCGTGATGCCCACGAGGCGGCCGTCGTGCGCGGCCGTGTCGCACAGCCACTGGCCGAAGACCTGCGTGAAGGTCTGCTTGGCCGCCGTGGTCGACTTGACCAGCCCCACCTGCGGATCGAACTTGCCCGGGCCGTGGTAGGCCACCGGGTCGGCTTCGGCGAGCTTGTAGCCCTGCCCTTTTTTCGTGACGACATGCAGGAACTGCGGGCCGTCCAGGTGCTTGAGGTTCTCGAGCGTGGGCACCAGCGAGTCGATGTCGTGGCCGTCGATCGGGCCGACGTAGTTGAAGCCGAACTGCTCGAACAGCGTGGCCGGCACGACCATGCCCTTGGCATGCTGCTCCAGGCGCTTGGCCAGCTCGAACAGCGGCGGCGCGTTGCGCAGCATGCTCTTGCCGACATTCTTGGCTGCGGCGTAGAAGTTGCCGCTCATGAGCTGCGCGAGGTAGCGGTTGAGCGCGCCCACCGGCGGGCTGATCGACATGTCGTTGTCGTTCAGGATGACCAGCAGCTTGCAGTCGCACACGCCCGCGTTGTTGAGCGCCTCGAAGGCCATGCCGGCCGTGAGCGCGCCGTCGCCGATGATGGCCACGGCATGGCGCTTCTCGCCCTTCTGCTTGGCGGCCATGGCCATGCCGAGCGCGGCCGAGATGCTGGTCGACGAGTGGGCGGTGCCGAAGGTGTCGTACTCGCTCTCGCTGCGCTGCGGAAAGCCCGAGATGCCGCCCAGCTGGCGCAGCGTGGGCATGCGCTCGCGCCGGCCCGTGAGGATCTTGTGCGGGTAGGTCTGGTGGCCCACGTCCCACACCAGCCGGTCGTGCGGCGTGTTGAACACATGGTGCAGCGCCACCGTCAGCTCGACCGTGCCGAGGTTGGAGCTCAGGTGGCCGCCGGTGCGCGAGACGTTGTCGAGCACACAGGCGCGCACCTCGTCGGACAGCTGCTTGAGCTGGGCCCGGTCGTACTGGCGGATCGGCGAAGGGTCGTGGAGAGTGGGAAGCAGCGGAGCCATGGAGGTGGGTTCTTTTTTCTTCTCAGCGGTCGCGGTCGACCACCATGTGGGCCAGGGCGCGCAGTGCGGCAGTGTCGGGCAAGCCGCTCTTGTTCAGCGCGGCGATGGCGTCGGCGAGCAGCTGGCTCGCCTGCGCGCGCGCGCCGTCCAGGCCAAGCAGCGACACGTAGGTGGGCTTGTCGGCCGCGGCATCCTTGCCGGCGGTCTTGCCCAGGGTGTGCGAGTCGGCCGTGACGTCGAGGATGTCGTCGACCACCTGGAACGCGAGGCCGATGGCGGCGCCGTAGTCGCGCAGTGCCACCAAGGCGGCCGGCGACACGGTGCCGCAGGCGGCGCCCATCTCGACGCTGCCCTGCAGCAGCGCGCCGGTCTTCAGGCGGTGCATTTCGCGCAGCTGGGTTTCGTTCAGTGCGATGCCGACGCTGGCGAGGTCGATGGCCTGGCCGCCGGCCATGCCCTGGCTGCCGGCCGCGCGCGCCAGCAGGCGGCACAGCAGGGCCTGCATCGCGGCGGGCACCTCGTCGCCCTCGGGCGCGAGCAGTTCGAAGGCCAGCGCCTGCAGCGCGTCGCCCGCGAGCAGCGCGTCGGCTTCGCCGAACTTCACGTGCACCGTGGGCTTGCCGCGGCGCAGCACGTCGTTGTCCATGCACGGCAGGTCGTCGTGCACCAGCGAATAGGCGTGGATGAGTTCGGTGGCGCAGGCCGCACGCAGCGCGGCATGGGCGTTGCCGCCGACCGCTTCATTGGCCGCGAGCACCAGCAGCGGCCGCAGCCGCTTGCCGCCATCGAGCACGGCATAGCGCATGGCATCGCCCAGCAGCACCGGCGCATCGACGCCGACCCAGCGCGACAGCGCCGCTTCGACCGTGGCCAGGTGGGGCTCGGCCCAGTTGGCCAGCGTCTTCGCGTCCCAGGGGGTGGCGGTGGTCGTGGTGGAGGTCATCGGGACGGCGCTCATTCGGCCGTCCAGGGCTTGAGGCTGCCGGCGTCGAGCACCTTGATCTGGTCTTCGACCGCCTGCAGTTTGTCGCGGCAGAAGCCGAGCAATGCGGCGCCGCGCTGGTAGCTGCCCAGCAGCTGGTCCAGCGGCAGCTGGCCCGATTCGAGTTCTGCAACCAGTTGTTCCAGTTCCTGAAGCCCGGCTTCGTAGCTGGCGGGCAGCGGCCCGGTGTCGGGCGTCGCCGCCGGGCTGGTCGTGGAAGGAGAAGGCACCTTGGGCATGCAACGAATCGTGGATGAAACGAAGCATTTTAGGGCGGGGGCGCAACAGACTGCCGGGCGGCGTGCACACGTGCGCGCAGCTTTGCAACACCCTGTATGACGCCCGGAGATGCGAGGCAAAAACCCCTCGGGCGCAAAAGTGCCCCCCGGGTACAATCCCCGCTTCCCCCGCCGGTCGCCCGGCACACCTCTTCGGGCCGTCACCCATGCAGACGGCGCCTTCCGTTTTTTCCTTTTTTTCTCCCTGTGGGGAGCTTGGTCAGGTCCTCCATGTCTGATTTAAGTCTTCAACTGCAGCAGGCCGCGAGCCAACTTCCAGTTACCGCGTATTTCGACGAGGCCTTGTACGCCCGCGAAATGCAGAACCTTTTCGCGCGAGGGCCCCGCTACGTCGGGCACCGACTGGCCGTGCCCGAGCCGGGTGACTTCCACACCCTGCCGCAAGAACACCAGGGCCGCGCGCTGGTCCACACGCCCAAGGGCGTGGAGCTCATCTCGAACGTCTGCCGCCACCGCCAGGCCCTCATCCTGCAGGGCCGGGGCCAGCTCGACACCCAGACCGGCGGCAACATCGTCTGCCCGCTGCACCGCTGGACCTACGCCGCGAAAGACGCGCGCACCACCGGCACGCTGATCGGTGCCCCGCATTTCGACCAGGACCCGTGCCTGAACCTGCACAACTACCCGCTCACCGAATGGAACGGCCTTCTGTTCGAGAAGAACGCCGACGGCAGCGGCCGTGACGTGGCGGCCGACATGGCGGGCCTGGGCCCGCAGGCCGACCTCGACTTCTCGGGCTACGCGCTCGACCGCGTCGAACTGCACGAGTGCAACTACAACTGGAAGACCTTCATCGAGGTCTACCTCGAGGACTATCACGTCGGCCCGTTCCACCCCGGCCTGGGCAGCTTCGTCACCTGCGACGACCTGCGCTGGGAGTTCAAGCCCGAGTTCTCGGTGCAGACGGTGGGCGTGGCCAACCGCCTGGGCCGCGCGGGCAGCCCGGTCTACCAGAAGTGGCAGGAGCAGTTGCTCAAGTACCGCGACGGCAAGCCGCCGAAGTACGGCGCGATCTGGCTCACCTACTACCCGCACGTGATGATCGAGTGGTACCCGCACGTGCTCACGGTGTCGACGCTGCACCCGGTGAGCCCGACCAAGACGCTCAACATGGTCGAGTTCTTCTACCCTGAAGAAATCGTCGCCTTCGAGCGCGAGTTCGTCGAGGCCCAGCAGGCCGCCTACATGGAAACCTGCGTGGAAGACGACGAGATCGCCGAGCGCATGGACGCCGGCCGCCGCGCGCTCATGCTGCGCGGCGACAACGAAACGGGCCCTTACCAGAGCCCCATGGAAGACGGCATGCAGCAGTTCCACGAGTGGTACCGCAACGCCATGCAGCAACCACCCGTCTGATCCTCGCCTCTCTCGCCCCGCACCCGCCGGGGCTTTCTTTTTTCTGATCTGGATATCAATCGATGCAAGCGCTGTGGATGGTGCTCGGGGCCTTTCTGTTCGCCACCATGAGCGTGGTCGTGAAGATTGCTTCGGAATGGTTCAACAGCGGTGAGATGGTCCTGGGGCGCGGCCTCATCGGCATCGTGTTTCTCTGGCTGCTGGCGCGCAACCGCGGCACCTCGCTGGCCACCAAATACCCCGGCATGCACGCCTGGCGCAGCACCATCGGCGTGGTGTCGCTGGGCGCATGGTTCTACGCCATTGCCCACATGCCGCTGGCCACCGCCGTCACGCTCAACTACATGAGCAGCGTGTGGGTCGCGGCCTTCCTGGTCGGCGGCGCGCTGCTGGCCTGGGTGCCGGTGCCCGGGCGCGACGGCCGCATCGAGCGCCCGCCGCTGCAGGGCCCGCTGGTGATGACCGTGCTCGCGGGCTTTGCCGGCGTGGTGCTCATGCTCAAGCCCACGGTGGGCGGCGGCGACGGTTTCGCGGGCATGCTGGGCCTGCTGTCGGGCGTCACGGCCGCCTTTGCCTATATGCAGGTGGTGGCGTTGTCGCGCATCGGCGAGCCCGAGCTGCGCACGGTCTTCTACTTTGCCGTGGGCTCCGCCGTGGCCGGCGCCTTCGCCACGGCCGCGACCGGGTTTTCGGGCGGCAGTTCGTGGACGTGGCAGCATGCGCTGTGGCTGCTGCCGATCGGCCTGTTGGCGGCTCTCGGACAGCTGTGCATGACCCGCGCCTACGCCACCGCAAAGACCCAGGCGGGCACACTGGTGGTCGCCAACCTGCAATATTCGGGCATCGTGTTCGCGGCCTTCTACAGCGTGGTGCTGTTCGACGACCGCATCGACGCCACCGGCTGGAGCGGCATGGCGCTGATCATCGCCAGCGGCATCGCAGCCACCGTGCTGCGGCAGCGGGCCGTGCCGAAGGCGCCGGCCGAGGAACACTGAACGCAGCAGCCACGGCACTTGTCGCCGATCATTTTTTCGAAGGAGCTCTCGCCATGTACACCACCCTCATCTCCGTCGAACAACTGAGGCAGCTGCGCGAGGGCGACTCGCCCCTCATGGTGTTCGACTGCAGCTTCGACCTCATGAAGCCCGAAGCCGGCGCGCAGCTGTATGCCGCCGCGCACATCCCGGGCGCGCAGTACGCCAACCTCGACACCGACCTGAGCGCCAAACATGGTCTGCCCGGCGCGCACGGCGATGTGGTGGTCGCACAGGACGACGGCGTGCCCGCCTCGGGCGGGCGCCACCCGCTGCCCAGCCGCGAGAAGTTCGCGACGTGGCTGTCGTCGGTGGGTTTTTCCAACGAGATGCAGGCCGTGGTGTACGACCGCAACGGTGCCAACTACTGCGGGCGCCTGTGGTGGATGCTCAAGTGGATGGGCCACGACGCCGTGGCCGTGCTCGACGGCGGCCTGCAGGCCTGGCAGGCCGCGGGCGGCGAAGTGACCGACCGCGAGGAGCCCGCGCGCTTCCAGTCGAACTTCGTGCAGGGCGAGCCGTTGGCGAAGCTTGTGACTACCGACACCGTGTTGCGTCGGCTCGGCCAACCTGACCAGCAGCTGATCGACGCGCGGGCCGGTGCACGATATCGCGGCGAGGTGGAACCTCTGGACCCGATCGCGGGTCACATCCCCGGGGCCCTGAACCGGCCCTTCGCCGACAACATCGGTCCCGACGGCAAGTTCAAGCCCGCCGCGCAACTGCGCGCCGAGTTCGAAGCACTGCTTGCAGGGCGCGATGCGGCGACCGTCGTCCACCAGTGCGGCAGCGGCGTGAGCGCCGTGCCCAACCTGCTCGCGATGCAGATCGCGGGGCTCGGGACGACCGCGCTCTATGCCGGCAGCTGGAGCGAATGGAGCAACACGCCGGGGCTGCCGACCCGGCAAGGCGCTGAACCATGATGCACACCCTGCAGACCCTGCACACCCGATTCCGACGCATGTCCTCCGGCTTCGCACTGACCGCCGCCGCGCTGCTCGCGGCCGCCACCCTTCCTGTGCACGCCCAGCAACAGCACGCGCATGTGCACGGCCAGCTCAAGCTCGACGTGGCGATCGACGGGCCCACCATCGTGATCGCCATGGAATCGCCGCTGGACAACATCGTCGGCTTCGAACGCGCGCCCAAGACCGACGCCGAGAAGAAGACCGTCGAGGCCGCCATTGCCCAGCTGCGCGCGGCCGACAAGCTCTTCACCATCGACCCCGCGGCCAACTGCAAGCTCGGCCCCGTCGACCTGCGCTCCGGCGCGCTCGGCCTGGGCAACCCCGACCCCGCCGAATCGAGCGGGCACGCGGACCTCGATGCCTCTTTCTCCTTCAACTGCACCCAGGCCGCCGCTGCGAAGTTCATCGACGTGAACCTGTTCTCCGCCTTCAAGGGCGCGCGCCAGATCGACGTGCAGATCGCCAGCGCGCAAGGCCAGTTCAAGCGCCAGCTGAAGCGTCCGAGCGGCGCGCAGGCCGCGCAGCCTTCCCGCCTGACGCTGGGCAAGTGACAGCGTGAGCACCGCCCCGCAGGCTGACACCACCACGCCCTTGCGCGTCGTGCTCGCCGCCGAAGCCCTGCGCTTCACCTGGCCCGGCGTGAAGACACCGTGCATCGACATCGAGGCCCTGCGCATCACGGCGGGTGAATCCGTGTTCCTGCACGGCCCGAGCGGCTGCGGCAAGAGCACGCTGCTGTCGCTGCTGGCCGGCGTGCTGGTGGCCGACGAAGGCCGCGTCATGCTGTTGGGCCACGATTGGTCGAAGCTCTCGGGCACGCAGCGCGACCGCAGCCGCGTGGCGCACGTGGGCTACATCTTCCAGCAATTCAACCTCTTGCCTTACTTGAGCGTGCTCGACAACGTGCTCCTGCCCTGCCGCTTCTCCGCGCGCCGCGAAGCGCAGGCCGCGCGCAACGGCAGCTCACGCGACGAAGCCGAGCACCTGCTCGACCAGATGGGTCTGGACCGCGGCCTGTGGAAGCGTCAGGCGCTGCAGCTTTCAGTCGGCCAGCAGCAGCGCGTGGCTGCGGCGCGCGCACTCATCGGCCAGCCCGAGGTCGTCATTGCCGACGAGCCCACGTCCGCGCTCGACGAAGACCGGCGCGAAGCCTTTCTCGACGTGCTGCTCACGGCCTGCGCCGTGAACCACAGCGCACTCGTGTTCGTGAGCCACGACCAGCGCATCGCGCCACGCTTCGCGCGGCACGTGCTGCTGCCTGAGATCAACCGTGCGGCGAGCAGTGCGATGGCGGTGGATGCATGAAGGCCCTCTTCTCTATCGCATGGCACAGCGCCTGGAACCGCCGCTTCACGCTCGCGCTGACGGTGTTCTCGATCGCGCTGTCGACCTTCTTGCTGCTCGGCGTCGAGCGCATCCGCACCGAGCTGCGCGAGAACTTCGCGTCCTCGGTCTCGGGCACCGATCTCATCGTGGGCGCGCGCACTGGCTCCACGCAGCTGCTGCTGTACTCGGTGTTCCGCATCGGCGCGGCCACCAACAACATCTCGTGGAAGAGCGTGCAGGCGCTGCAGGCGCACCCCGGTGTCGACTGGGTGGTGCCGCTGTCGCTGGGCGATTCGCACCGCGGCTTCTCGGTGCTCGCGACCACGCCCGAGTACTTCTCGCACTTCCGCTACGGCGACCGCCAGACCTTGAAGCTGCGCGAAGGCAAGCCCTTCGACGCGCTGTTCGACGCCGTGGTCGGCGCCGAGGTGGCCGACAAGCTGGGTTACCACGTGGGCCAGAAGATCACGCTGGCGCACGGCAGCGGCGAGCTCAACGTGGCCGAGCATGCCGACAAGCCCTTCACCGTGGTGGGCGTGCTCGCGCGCACCGGCACGCCGGTCGACCGCACCGTGCACATCGGCCTCGCGGCGATGGAAGCCATTCATCTCGAATGGGTGGGCGGCGCGCCGATGCCGGGCGTGAAGATTCCGGCCGAGCAGGTGCGCAAGTTCGACCTCACGCCCAAGAACGTGACGGCCGCGCTCGTGGGCCTGAAGAACCGTGCCGCCGTGTTCGGCGTGCAGCGCTGGATTTCCACCTACACCGGCGAACCGCTCATGGCCATCCTGCCCGGCGTGGCACTCGACGAGCTGTGGAGCGTGATCGGCATCGGCGAGAACGCGCTGCTGCTGATGTCGGCACTGGTCGCGCTCGTGAGCCTCGCGGGGCTGGTGTCGGTGGTGATGGCGGGCCTGAACGAGCGCCGCCGCGAGCTCGCCGTGCTGCGCGCCGTGGGCGCGGGCCTGCGCCATGTGCTGGCACTGCTCGCACTCGAAGGCGCACTGGTCACCGTGCTCGGCGTGCTGCTGGGCGTGACCATGGCAGTGCTCGGCATCGCCCTGCTCTCGCCATGGCTGCAGGCGCAGTTCGGCCTGACACTGAGCCTGTCCGAACCTACACTGAACGAATGGCTGCTGACGGCGAGCCTGCTGGTCGCGGGCTGGCTCGCGAGCCTGCTGCCCGGCATCCGGGCCTATCGCCTGTCGCTGGCCGACGGCCTTTCTCCGAGAATCTGACCATGACGAAGACCCCTACTCCCCGCGTGCTCACCGCCCTGTCGATGCTGCTGGCCAGCGCCGGCCTCGCAGCCGCCGCCTGGGCCGCCGAGCCCGCACCGAAGGACACCACCGCGACCAACCCGCTGGGCGGCAAGCCGGCCGCGGCCGCGCCGCAGGCCGCATCGGGCCAGCCGCGCCAGATCAGCTGGGAAGAGCTGGTGCCCAAGGACTGGGACCCGGCCAAGGCCTTCAAGGGCATCGACCTGAGCACGCTCGACGACGGCGACCCGCGCGCCAACGAGCTGCTCATGAAGATGCAGGAGGTGTCGAACAACGCGCCCACCAACCCCGCGCTCAACGGCGTGGAAGTGAAGATCCCCGGCTTCATCGTGCCGCTCGAAGAGGCCAAGGGCGAGGTCACCGAGTTCCTGCTCGTGCCCTACTTCGGCGCCTGCATCCACACGCCGCCGCCGCCGGCCAACCAGATCCTGCACGTCATTCCGCAGAAGGGCGCCAAGTTCCGCGCCATGGACACCGTGTGGGTCACCGGCAAGCTGCAGACGCTGCGCAACGACTCGATGATGGGCGTGAGCGGTTATCACGTGAAGGCGAGCAGCGTCACCAAGTATTCGGGCGGCGCCAAGTAGCGCGTTCCCGGGTCTCGTGGTCCTGCGCCGACAGCACAGGCGGCGCACCGCCGACACAGACCGTTGCATCCGAGGGGCAGGCTGTGTCATCGCCTGCGCTGGCCCGCCGTTGAAGGAGTTCCGGGCACCATGCCGGCGTCTTCAGGACATGCCAGATGACACCCTCACCCCGCCTCCCCCTGCTTCAGCGTCGCCTCATGGCCTCGCTGTGCGTTGCAGCGCTGTTCATTGCAGGCTGCGACAAGCCTGCGACACCGCCTCCGGCCGCTGAAGCACCGGTCACCCAGGCACCAGCCCCCGTCGCCGCGCCGGTGCCAGCCGCCTACACGCCGCCCTCGGCCGAGCAGCTCTACCAGTTGGTCGCGCCGATCGCGCTGTACCCCGACAAGCTCGTGGCGCAGGTCCTGGCCGGCGCCACCTACCCCGAGCAGATCACCGCAGCGCACGACTGGCTGCAACAGAACCGCACGCTCAAGGCCGGCCCACTCGCCGACGCCGCCAACCAGCAGCCGTGGGACCCGAGCGTGAAGTCGCTCACCGCATTCCGGCCCGTGATGGACCAGATGGCCGGCAACATCACGTGGACCGAATCGCTGGGCAAGGCCTACTACAACGACCCGGCCGACGTGATGAACGCGATCCAGGTGATGCGCCAGCGCGCGTCGAAGGCCGGTCGCCTCAAGAACAACGACAAGCTGCGCGTGGCGCGCGCCGCGACGCCGTCCAACTACACGCCCGCGCCTGACATGCAGCCGATGTACGCGGGCCCCCTGGTGATCGAGCCGCCAGAAGAATTCATCACCATCGAGCCCGTGCAGCCCGACGTGGTGTACGTGCCGCGCTACGACCCGCAGGTGGTGTACGACATGCCCGTGCCCGTCTACCCCGGCTATGCCTATGCACCGCCGCCGGTGGTGGTCGAGCCCGGCTACAGCCGCGGCCAGGTGGCCGCCGTGGGCGCACTCGCCTTCGGCAGCGGTGTGATCGTCGGCTCGGGACTCGAGCGTCACGGCTGGGGCTGGAACGCCTGGAACATGAACTGGGGCACGCCGCGCTGGCGCGACCGCGCAGCACCGCCCCCGCCCACGTATCGGCCTGCGGTCGTCTACAACAACAGCACGTATGTCTCGCGTTCGACCACGGTCGTCAACAACGTGCGCAACGTCTACAACAACAACTACGGCAGCGAACGCAGCGGCCCGCCGACCGGTGCGGCGGCATTGCAGGCCGCGCAGCAGCAACAACAGCAGCAGCTGCAACAACAGGCACGCGCCCAGCAGCAACAGGCGCTGATGCAACAGCAGGTGACCCAAAACCAGTTGCGCGAACAACAGCAGGTGCAACAGGAGCAGGCACGGCGTCAACAACAGGCGCAGCAGGAGCAGGCCTTGCGCCAGCGCACGGACCAGCAAGAGCAGACCCGACGCCAGCAGATGCAACAGCAAGCGGCCCAGAACCAGCAGCGCCAGCAGCAGCAGGCCCAGCAGGAACAGGCGCGCCGCCAGCAACAGACGCAACAGGAACAAGCACTGCGGCAACGCCAGGATCAGCAGGAGCAAGCCCGTCGCCAGCAGATGCAGCAACAGCAGGCCACGCAGACCCAGCAGCGCCAACAACAGGCGCAGCAGGAGCAGGCACGCCGCCAGCAGCAAGCGCAGCAGGAACAGGCACTGCGTCAACGGCAGGACCCGCAGGACCCAACCCGTCGACAGCAGATGCAGCAACAGCAAGCGGCT